>CAZBDS010000005.1:12923-21495 GCA_964490735.1 uncultured Acutalibacter sp.
GATCGGCATGGCGTTTTCCGCCACATTCGCTAACATGGTATCAGAGGAGCGGCTGGAACAAATTATGTCCGGCTTTAATCCAATTCTGGGCGTGTCAATGGTCATTGTGATTATCAACCTGGGCGCGCCGCTGGATTACCACCTGGTTTTCGGAGCCGGTCTGTTTACCGCGGTCTATATACTTGCACGTGCGGCGGGCAAATATTTCGGCGCGTATTTTGGAGCGAAGCTCACAAAATCCCCGGATACCGTAAAGAAATTCCTGGGGCTGACGCTGCTGCCCCATTCCGGCGTTTCCCTTGTATTTACCGGAATCGCGGTTTCTGTGCTGAACGGGCCGGACCCGGCCAGTGCAAAAATCATTCAGGGAACCATTGCCGCAGCCGCGGTGATCAATGAAATTATTGCGGTGATCGTAGCGAAAAAAGGCTTTGAATGGGCAGGAGAGTTAAAAGAATAGGCCGCGGTTTTGGACCTTCGGCATGATGACAGGAATTGCAGGACATAAAAAAGAGGCTTTCAAAATATGACAGCCTCTTTGCAGATATACGCTTTTCCATTCAGGCTAAAAAGTCTTCAAGCCGGACCAGCACAGAGGCCGCCTGTGCCCGGGTGGTATTTCCCCTGGGCTGGAAAGTGTCTTTCCCAGTGCCGTGCAGCAGGCCGGTTAAGGACAGATAGCCCACCGCTTCTTCTGCCCAGACGGCAACCTTTCCCGCGTCGGCGTAAGAAGCGAGCTGCTCCCTGCCGGCAGCGGCGTCCTCTTCGGTGACAGCTTGTCTGCAGCAGAGAAAATTATAAATTATTTTTGCCATTTCCTGCCTGGAGACGCTCCGCTCGGGCAGAAATGTATGGTTCCCGCAGCCGCTTACAATGCCTTTGCGATAGGCCCAGGCCACCGGTTCCGCATAATATTTGTCCGGCGTTACGTCCTGAAACGGCATGGATTCCGGCTCTTCAACCGTCTCTCCGGAATATCTGTACAGCAATGTCACCAGCTCACCCCTGGTGACATTTTTTGTGGGATTAAATATGCCGCTGCCTGTTCCGCGCAGATATCCCGCGGCGGCCGCGCGGTCCATATCCTCATAATACCAGCTGTCCGGGCGCACGTCACAGAAGAGGTTCCCTCGGGACGAGTAGACTGCCCAGGCCTGCTCGCTGGAAAGATACCCCTCGCAGGCGGCATAGGCCGTAATTTCCGTACCGGGCGCCACAGGCACCGGTCCGGTGTAAGCCAGGTCCTCACCACCCGCCAGAGAGTAATAGATCCCGGCGCCGGGTGTGCCGCATTCGATGCTGAGCGTTCCACTGCTGATAGAGAGCCGCGGCTTTTGGACCTTCGGCATGGTAAAGGTCTCGGTGACCGTCTGGCTGCGGCTGCCGTTCATATTATAGGCTGCCGCCGCGCGCAGCGTGCAGGGGCAGTCCACCAGGAAGGGCTCTGTGTAGCGGGCGCTTTCCTGGTTCAGCTCCCCCGAACCGGTGGTGTAATAGACCGCGGTCCCCGGCTGGGCCTTGATGGTGATCCGGAGCTTGCTGCCCTCGGGTTCCGCAGAGATGGCGGGGGCCTCCACGGGCCCCAGGTCTTTTCCTCCGGCCGGGCAGCTGCCGTACTGTACGCCGTTTGACACAGACCGTCCCCTGCGCCGGAACAGCTCCCGGACCGTTACGAATTCATAGCCTTGGCCCTTCAGATAGTCGATGGCCGCCAGAGAACCGGGAATGGAGGTGGGGTGGATATCGTGCACCAGGACGATGGCTCCGTCGTGGGCATTGCGAATAATATTGTTTTTAACGGTTTCCGCGTTGCGGTACAGCCAGTCCTGCGGGTCCACTGACCAGAGCACCAGCGGTGCCCCCGCAGCTCTCAGCACGGCGGAGTTCACGCTGCCGTAGGGCGCCCGCACCATGTAGCTTGTGCCCTTGCCGCAGATCCCGTTCAGGATACCGTTGGTGGTGTTGATCTGGCTTCTGATGCCGTCCCCTGACAGCCCGGTCAGGTCGCTGTGGTCGTAGCTGTGGTTTGCGATCTGATGGCCTTCCCGGTAGGCCCGCGTCACGGCGGAACGGTAGGAGGAGACCCGGTTCCCCACCATAAAGAAGGTGGCCTTTACGCCCCGTGCTTTCAGCTCGTCCAGTAGATTTTCTGTATACGGTCCGGGGCCGTCGTCGTAGGTGATGGCGATCAGCTTTTTCCCGGCCGCGCGGGCGGTCCAGGCCGTTCCCATCAGCAGGGCCGCCGCCACCAGCAGGGCTGTCATTCGTTTCATATGCTTTCCCTCTTTCATTAAAATCCCCTCTATACCTCTATAGTAAAGCTTAATAGTCTTCCGACCCCGGCATTTCCCGTTCCAGCGCCTGCCAAAACCTGCCGAATTCTTCGTCTGTCACAGTCCCTCCGTGGGACAGGATCACATAGTCCGTCCCCAGCCAGTTATAGCGGATCTCCGTTTCCGCGTAGCCGTTGTGCAGGTAGAAGGCTTTGCGTTTGATACGCTGCCTGTTGTTGGAAACGGAGGGGTTCGGTTCCTCGATATCCACGATCACCTGCTTGTAAGGATTCTCCCGGTGGCATCGTTCAGCAGCGGGTCCAGGAGACAGCGTCAGTTTTGTGGGACAGCACCGGTGAGAAAAGCGCCCGTCTCCGCGCCCCAGATCAGTCGGAGAAGCTGCTCGATGCTTGGCTTGTAGTCTTGAGAGGTATCGATATGATAGGTGGGTACACCCAATCGGGGCTCCTCGTAGGGAGAGACTGCCGGAGTCTCTCCCCGCCGGACCATGGCGACGCCTTTATCCCCATGAAAGTACTCCCGCCTGGGGTCCGTTAGTCCCCGCTGCAAAAAACGCTCCAAGGCTTTTCTGTCGCTGCCCGGGGAGCAAATCAGCACATAGAGACGGGCCTTGTCCAGCAAGGGCTCCAGCCGGGCGCTCCACAGCGGATGCTGGAACGCGGCCTCAGCGGCCAGGGATACCCCGCGCTTTAGCAGAAGTTCGATGGCCTCAAAGAATAGATCCGTAGCCACGCGGTTTGACGCGGGGGGAAGCTCGTTGTGAGGCCTGCCCTGGGTGTGGACATATCCTTCTTTAAGCTCGTCCCGGCTGATAAGCGGAAGAAAAGCCGCCCGGGCAAACTCTCTGGCAAATGTGCTCTTTCCGGCCCCGGGCCTGCCGGTCACAATAAAGAGATAAGGCTTTTCCATACTGCTTTTAACCTCGCTTTTTTCCAAGCCGCCGGCCGGTTTCAGTGAATTCACTATAGCATGGGCTGATAGTGCTGTCAAGGCAGTAAAATCCCCCAAAGACCTTTTCGGCCTCTGGGGGATTTGTGTTGATTCAGCAGGTCCCGCTTTATGACTGAAAGCCGGTGACCTTATAGCCTTCGGCCTCTACGGCCTTCTGCAGCTTCTTGTCCGGGACCTCCCCTTTCAGGGAGACCACGGCGGTGCCGGCCTCGTGACTGACCTGTGCGCTTTCCACCTGGGGCAAAGCCTCCAGCGCCTGCTTGACCCTGGCCTCGCAGTGGCCACACATCATACCTTCGATCGAGATGGTTCGTTTCATAGCTGTTTCCTCCTTGTGTGTATTCTTTATGCTGGTTTTTCTGTCCCGTTTTGAGCTGTGAATGTCGATCCAGTTCAGCCGGAGGGCGTTGGTTACCACGCAGAAGCTGGAAAGGCTCATGGCTGCCGCGCCGAACATGGGATTCAGCTCCCAGCCGAACAGGGAGATAAAGGCCCCCGCCGCCAGGGGAATGCCGATGACATTGTAAATAAAGGCCCAGAACAGGTTTTCGTGAATATTGGTCAGGGTGCGGCGGCTCAGCCGAATGGCCGCGGGCACATCGGAAAGGGCGCTGTTCATCAGCACCACGTCCGCCGCGTCGATGGCCACATCGGTGCCGGCGCCGATGGCGACGCCCACGTCGGCGCTGGTCAGGGCGGGCGCGTCGTTAATGCCGTCGCCCACCATGGCCACCCGGCCCTGGCGCTTCAGCTCTCGGATCACCGCTTCCTTGCCGTCGGGCAGCACCCCGGCGATGACTTGATCGACTCCAGCCTGCTTCCCGATGGCCTCGGCGGTGTACTGGTTGTCGCCGGTCAGCATTACCACCCGGATCCCCATGTTCTGCAGGGCCCGAATGGCCGCCGGGCTGTCCTGCTTCATTACGTCCGCTACGGCGATGACGCCCAGGAATTTTCCGCCCAGGGCGAACAACAGGGGCGTTTTCCCTTGAGAGGCCAATTCCCGGATCTGCGCCTTGACGCTTTCCTCCACCGGGACCAAAGTCTCAAGATAGGCCAGGCTTCCACCGGTCAGCGCTTGTCCTTCCAACCGGGCGGTCAGGCCGTTTCCGGGCAGGGCGGTAAAGTCCGTTACCGCCGGAGCGTCCATGTTTTGGGCCTCCGCTTCCTCCACAATGGCCCGGGCCAGGGGGTGCTCGCTGAGCTGCTCCAGCGCATAGGCACAGGCGAGCAGCTCCTCTTTGGTGACTCCTTCCACAGGCAGCAGCTCCGTCACATGGGGCTTTCCCTCGGTGATGGTCCCCGTCTTGTCCAGGGCGGCAATCTCCGTCCGGCCTGCGTTTTCCAGGGCCACGGCAGTCTTGAAGAGAATGCCGTTCCGGGCGCCCACGCCGTTTCCCACCATAATGGCCACCGGCGTTGCCAGCCCCAGGGCGCAGGGACAGCTGATCACCAGCACCGAAATAGCCCGGGCCAAGGCAAAGCCCACCGTTTCACCCAGCAGGAGCCACACCGCCAGTGTGACTGCCGCCACGGCGATGACCGCCGGCACAAAGACCCCCGAGACCTTGTCGGCGATCTTGGCGATAGGTGCCTTGGTGGCCGCCGCGTCGCTGACCATTTTGATGATCTGGGACAGGGTGGTGTCTTCGCCCACTCGGGTGGCCCGGCAGCGCAGAAAGCCGGAACGGTTTACCGTGGCGGCGAAAACGATGTTCCCCGGAGCTTTGTCCGCAGGCACGCTCTCACCGGTCAGCGCCGATTCGTCCACCGCGCCGGAGCCTTCCAGCACCACGCCGTCCACCGGGATATTCTCCCCGGGGCGCACCAGGAAAATGTCGTCCTTGCGCACCTGCTCCACCGGCAGGCTCAGTTCCTTTCCGTCCCGCTCCACCGTGGCAGTTTTGGGGGCCAGGGCCAGCAGGCTCTTCAGGGCGTTGGTGGTTTTCCCTTTGGAGCGGGCTTCCAGCATTTTGCCCACAGTGATCAGGGTCAGGATCATGGCCGCCGACTCAAAATAAAACTCGTGCATGTACCCCATCACCGCTTCCATATCCCCGGCCATTTGGGCGGCCGTCATGGCAAACAGGGCGTAAGTGCTGTAGCCGAAAGCGGCGGCGGAGCCCAGGGCCACCAAAGTGTCCATGTTAGGGGACCGGTGCCAAAGCCCTTTTACGCCGCTGATGAAGAACCGCTGGTTGATCACCATGACAGCAGCTGTCAGCAAGAGCTGCAAAAGCCCCTGGGCCACACAGTTTTCTGCCAGGAAAGAGGGGAGGGGCCAGCCCCACATCATGGCGCCCATGGAGAAGTACATCAGCACGATCAAAAAGCCCAGAGAGGCGAAAAGCCTCCGCTTCAACGCGGGGGTCTCCCGATCCTCCAGCTCGTCCGTACTCTGGGCGGCAGGGGCCTTGGCCCCTTTTTGGCTGGCGCCGTAGCCCGCTTCTTCCACCGCTTTGATCACCGCGGCGGGGGAGGCGGTCCCTTCCACGCCCATGGAGTTGGTCAGCAGGCTGACCGAGCAGCCCGTTACCCCCGGCACGGCGCTTACCGCTTTTTCCACCCGGGTGCTGCAGGCGGCGCAGCTCATTCCGGTCACGGAAAATTGTTCCATAAAGAAATCCTCCTGTATCGCGTTCTTACCGCATGAGCTTCTGCAAAATGCGCAGCAGCTCGTCGATGGTTTCGTCTTTGCCCTGCCGGATATCCTCCGCTACACAGGTCCTGATGTGGTTTCCCAGCAGCTCCTTGCTGAAAGCTCCCAGCGCCGCGTTTACCGCCGCAACCTGGGTCAGGATATCGGTGCAGTAGGCGTTTCTTTCCACCATGCCCCGAATCCCCCGGATCTGTCCTTCCATGCGGTTGAGGCGGTGAATCAGTCCCCGGTATTCCTCGTCGCTTCTCACCTTTGTCCTGTGCTGGCAGCAGTCCTTTTCCACAGTTTTGTCCATAGTATGGCTCACCTCATGACAATATACCCTATATGGGTATTTTTGTTATTTCCATAATATACCTGCCTGGGGTATTTTGCAACCCCTTTGTCGAAAAAATGTCAGGAAAATAAAAGTGTAAAGAAAGGGAAGGAGGGCTTGACAACTGTTTCGGGAAACAGTATAATAATTTCCGTTGTATTATCGAAATATAACGAAACACCCCTGCCTTATGGCGGATGGGAGGGATATACATGGCTGAGATACGGATCAAAGATAACGAGTCCTTGGACAGCGCTCTTCGCCGCTTCAAAAAGCAGTGCGCCAGAGCAGGCGTCATTCAGGAGGTTCGCAAGAGAGAGGCGTATGAAAAACCCTCTGTCAAGAGAAAGAAAAAGTCAGAAGCAGCCCGCAAGCGCAAGTACAAGTAAGGCTGCTTGACTACTCCGGTAAGGAAGCGGGCATCAGCCCGCTTTTTTGTTGGGCGGCCAAAACCATGGGGGATAGATTATGGCTCTGTTTCGTCCCACAGTTTTAAAAAATCGAGTGACAGATCTGACGCCGGATTTTTTGACCGGACTGGGCGCGAAGGCCCTGCTGTTGGACGTGGACAACACCATTGCCTCTTACACTTCGCACCAGCCCATTCCGGGCGCGGTGGAGTGGGCCCAGGAAATGGTCCAGGCCGGTTTCCGGGTGCTCATCGTTTCCAACAACTACAAACGCCGGGTCAGCGCTTTCGCGGCCCGCTTCGGCCTGGATTTTATCAGCTTTGCCGTAAAGCCCCTGCCTTTTGGCTATCTGCGGGCCTGTTCCCGGCTGGGAGTGAAATGTTCCCAGTGCGCCATTGTGGGGGATCAGATTTTCACCGACATCGTCGGTGCCAACCTCTGCGGCATGAAGTCCATTCTGCTTCGGCCCATCGAGCCCGAACAGGGCTTCACGTTCCGGGTGCGCCGTTATTTTGAACGGCCCCTGCGCCGAAAATACGAAGCGCGGGAGAAAAATCAATAAGGAAGGATTCAAATGAAAAATCCTGTAGAACGCTTGACCGAGACCCTGCTCGGGGGCGATCCTCAAAAGGCCGCTCTGGTCTTTTCCGAGCGCAACCGGCGCTATTTCACCCAGTTTCCCGCCACTGACGGCGCTCTGCTGGTCACGGTGGAAAAGGCGTACCTGCTCATGGACTTCCGCTATGAGGAGGCCGCCCGTATGCAGGCCAAATACTGTGAGGTTACCGGTTTTGAAAGCATGGGGACCACCTTAGCTTCCCTCATCAAAAAGCACGGCCTCAAGGCCATTTACCTGGAGACCGACAAGCTTTCCGTGGCCCAGGCCCGCAGATTTGAAAAGCTCTTTGCCGAAAACGGCGCCCAGGCCCTTCTGGACGACAGCCTGGACAGCGTGATCCGGCAGCAGCGCATGATCAAGTCCCCCGAAGAAGTAAAGAAGATCGAGGCCTCCCAAGCCATCACCGACGCTGCCTTCCAGCACATTCTGCCCAGGATCCGCGAGGGCGTTACCGAGCGGGACCTGGCGCTGGAGATCGAATTCTTTATGCGGAAAAACGGCGCGGAAAACGTGGCCTTCGATCTGATCGTGGCCGCCGGTAAAAACGGTTCCCAGTGCCACGCGGTCCCCTCGGACAATCCCGTGCGCAGGGGGGACTTTGTCACCATGGACACCGGGGCCCTGCTGGACGGCTATCATTCCGACATGACCCGTACCGTGGCCCTGGGCCATGTGTCCGACGAGCAGCGAGCTATCTATCAGAAGGTTTTGGAGGCCCAGTTGGCGGTTATCGACGCGGCAAAGCCCGGAGTGCCCTGCTGCGACGTGGACAAGGTGGCCCGGGATATCATCGAAAAGGATTACCCCGGCACTTTCGGCCACGGCCTGGGCCATGGGGTGGGCTTCGAGATTCACGAGTGGCCCCGGTTCTCCAAGCTGGACCCCACCCCCTGCGCGGAGGGCATGGTCATCACCGACGAGCCCGGCATTTATCTTCCCGGAAAATGCGGCGTGCGCATTGAAGATATGCTGCTCATCACGGCGAATGGCTGCCGCAGCCTGACAAAATCTCCCAAAGAATTGATCGAATTGTAATTTGGCCTTGAAATCCGGCTGAAAATAGGGTAAAATGAAGCGAAAGATAATGATGATTGATATGGAGGTATAGGAAACTATGGTAACTGCAGGCGATTTCAGAAACGGCGTCACCTTTGAAATGGACGGCGGCGTGTATTCCATCATCGAGTTTCAGCATGTAAAGCCCGGTAAGGGCGCGGCCTTTGTCCGCACCAAGATTCGCAACGTGATCAGCGGAGCCGTCACCGAGCGCACGTTCAACCCCACCGACAAATTCCCCCAGGCGTTCATCGAGCGCAAGGACAT
>CAZBDS010000006.1:0-20817 GCA_964490735.1 uncultured Acutalibacter sp.
GCCAGCTGGTCAAGCTGGGCCTGCCCAGCGGCCTGACCCAGGCCATCTTTTCCTTTGCCATGGTCATCATTCAAAGCCTGACCAATTCCTTCGGCCAGACGGTCATGGCGGCCAACATGGCGGTAATGCGCGTAGACGGCTTTGCCATGATGCCCAACTTCACCTTCGGCACGGCCATGACCACCTTTGCCGGCCAGAATATCGGCGCCGGCAGAAAGGACCGGGCTGCCAGGGGCACCCGGGACGGCATGATCCTGGGAGTGTGCGTGTCCGTGGTGCTGGTGGTGCTGATCCTGCTCTTCGGGAAAAATTTAATCGTGCTGTTTACCCAAACCCCCGAGGTCATCGACCTGGGCATGCGGATGCTCCGCACCCTGGCCGTGGGCTATGTGGCCATGGCGGTCACCCAGATCCTTTCCGGCACCATGCGCGGGGCGGGGGACACCATGACCCCCATGTGGATCTCCATTATTACCACCGTTATCATTCGCGTGCCGGTGGCCTACGGCCTGGAGTTCCTCACCCGGCCCGAGGGCGGCGCCATGGGCTCCGGCCCCGCCGATCCCCTGTTTGTCTCCCTGCTGATTTCCTGGGTCTGCGGCGCGATCGTCACCGCCATCGCGTACAAGATGGGCCGGTGGAAGAAAAAAGCCATTGTCGGTACGCCCGCCCCGGCGGAAGAGTAAAACTTCAAACGGCCTCCGGCAGCCCCGGGGGCCGTTATTCTAGGCAATGCCCCTGATTGAGTTTTTTGGGGGAGCATGTTATACTGAAACTTAGAACTGTGCGAGGAGGAACTTGATTTATGACCGGAAGAAAACTGACGCCCCAAGAGGCCTATCTGGCGAGAAGGAACGACGCCGTGGCTTTCGAGGGCTGCTACGATTTTGCCAAGGAACTGGAAAAGTCAAAGACCGAGCAGGCCAACCCCAGGGAAGACGTCTGGGGGGCTTTCACCGGGGAAGCCGGGGCCCCCGATCCGGTGGCAAGCCTGTTCATGAGCACCCATGACGTCCGCTTTGACGGCCATGTGGTCAAGCTGGGCGGCGTGGGCGGCGTCGCCACGCTGCCTGCCTACAGGCGGGGCGGGGCCATTCGGTCCATGATGGAGGCTTCCCTCCGGGACCTTTACGACCGGGGCTTTCTGCTGTCCGCCCTGTATCCTTTCAGCACCGCCTTTTACCGGCAGTTTGGCTTCGAGCCGGGCTGTACCTGCCAGTATTGGAACGTCCCCCTGCAGAACCTGTCCCGGCAGGACATGGGCGGGAAGGTCCGCCAGCTGTTTCCCGGGGACGACCTTTCCCCCCTGCTGGAGGTCTATAACGCCTATACCCAGAACCTGAATCTTGCCGCCCTCCGGCAGGAGTACGACAAGTCTTTAAAAGAAGAGGACCTGATGGCCCAGAAGCGCTCCATTTTCCTTTGGGAGGACGAAGACGGCAGGCCCGGAGCCTTCCTCATCGGCGGCCGGGAAGGGGACGCCCTGAACTGCCGCACAAATTTCGGCGCCAAGAACGGCCTGTTGTTCCGGGACGCCCGGGGCCTGACTGCCATGCTCAGCTTTGTGCGAAAGGCTTTTATCGCCAATTTTCAGTCGATCCGCTTTGCCCTGCCGCCCCACATCGACGTGTCTTCCCTTATTCCGGAGATCACCGCCGACGGGAACAGCTTTTTCCACAACGGTATGCTCCGGGTAGTAAACGCCCGGCGGGCTTTGGAGCTCTGCCGCTGTAAGGGAGAAGGCTCCCTGACCCTGGCCTTGACGGATCCGCTGCTCCCCGAAAACAACGGGACCTTCCGGCTTTCCTTTGCCCCCCAAGGGGAAAACCGGGTGGAACAGATTCAGGGAGAGCCCGATGTGACCCTGGGCCCCGGCGAGCTGGGCCAGCTGCTCTGCGGGGTCCGCTCCGCGGAGGACCTGCCCTGGATGCCGGGCGCCTCTGTACAAAATACCGCCGCGCCCCTGGAGCAGGTGTTCTATAAAAAACCCTGCTTCCTGACCGAGCTGTTTTAAGGGAGAGGCCTTATGAGAAAATTTCTTTCCCTTGCGCTGGCGGCGGTTTTGCTGGCGTTAGGGCTTTGTTCCGGCCATGCCTCGGCGGTGGGAAGCTCCTTTCCCGACGTAAAGCCCGGCAGCTGGTATTACGAAGAGGTCACCGCCATGATCCGGGCCGGGTGGATCAAGGGCTATCCCAGCGGGAAATTTCTGCCGGGCCGGGACATTACCGGGGCGGAATTTGTGGCCATTACAGCCCGGCGGGCGGGACTGTCCCCGGCAGCCGGCCAGAGCGGTCACTGGGCCGCCGATCTGATGCAGTCCGCCCTAGAAAAGGGCTGGTATGATTGGGACGAGTTTCCCCCCGCAGCGGAAAACTACAATAAGCCCATTTCCCGGCAGGTGGCGGTGAAGGTGGTCATGAAAGCCTTTCTGCCCGGCGCCCGGGGGGACTATAACACCGAGTCCGCCAAGATGAAGGACTTTTCCAACCTGGACGGCCGGTATTACGAGACCACCCTGGCGGCCTATGCCGCAGGCGTGGCCCGGGGCGACAATCACGGAAGGTTTCTGCCAAAGGACAGCCTTTCCCGGGCGGAGGCCTGCGCCCTGATCACCCGGGCCGCTCAGGCCGCGGGAGCCGGGATCCCCGAAGTGCCGGAGGAACCGGACGTGCCCCCCGCCGTTACCCGGAAGGGCGGGGTCAGCGAAAACGGCTGGCTTCAGGTAAAGGGGACGCAGCTTTGCAATGAGCGGGGCGAGCCCGTGGTCCTGCACGGCATGAGCAGTCACGGTCTTCAATGGTACGGAAGCTTTGCTTCCGCCGGAGCCGTAAAGGCCACCGGCGATTTTGGGGCCAACCTGTTCCGGGCCGCCATGTACACCGGCGAGGGCGGCTATCTCAGTCAGCCGGAAGCCATGGAGCGGCAGCTCACCGCCGCCGTGGACGCCGCCGTGCAGAACGACATGTACGTCATTATCGACTGGCATATTCTCTCCGACGGCAATCCCCGCAGCCATTTGAAGGAGGCCAAGGCTTTCTTTACCAAAATGGCGAAAAAGTATCAGGATCAGCCCGCGGTGCTCTTCGAGCTGTGCAACGAGCCTAATGGAAACGTGTCCTGGACCGGCGGCGTAAAGCCCTATGCCCAGGAGATCACGGAAGCTATTCGGGCCGCCGGGGCAAAGAATATCATTCTCATCGGCAGCCCCACCTGGAGCCAGGATGTGCACCTGGCCGCCGCGGACCCGGTGCGGGGAGAGAACCTGATGTATACCCTGCACTTTTACGCCGGCACCCACGGGAAGGACCTGCGGGACCGGGCCGACGCCGCTCTGAAAAAGGGCCTGCCCCTGTTTGTCTCCGAGTGGGGGACCAGCCGGGCGGACGGCTCCGGCGGTGTGTTCCTGAAGGAGTCCCGAGAATGGCTGGACTTCCTGGACGCCCGGGGAATCAGCTGGGCCAATTGGTCCCTCTGCGACAAGGGGGAGACCTCCGCCGCCTTAAAGCCCGGTGCTTCCCCAAAGGGCGGCTGGAAACAGTCCGACCTCAGCGAATCCGGGAAATTTGTCTTTTCCCGGTTCTGAACCTTTCATCGCAAAACAAAAGGGCTTCCTCAAAACGAGGAAGCCCTTTATGCTTTTTTGGAACGCGCCGGTCAGTGGCAGCCGTTTTCCCGGCAGCGCCAATAGGCGGTGGGATCCGTGGGATCCCAGGTGTGCCAGTAGGGAAGGGGGGCCAGGCCCGCGGGCTTGGGCAGGGGCCCACTGGCCTCTGCCGTGGTGATGAACACCTTAGTGCCCAGGGGGCAGTTGTCATAGATCCACTTGGCGTTTTTGCAGTTGAGCCGGATACAGCCCAGGGAGCGGGTGTCGCCCAGGTGGTTGTATTCGTCCACCTCCAGGTCCATGTTGCTCTGGGTCCAGTTGGGCACGGAGTGGAACAGGTAATTGCCCTCAATCTGGGTGCACCACTGGGCCCAGGTGTCGCCGATCATGCAAAGCCAGCGGTATTTGTCGGGCGTGTAATAGGTGCCGGTGATGGTGCCGTATCCGCAGGAGGCGCGCATGGCGGTGACGGGCGTGTTGAAATTGCCCTTGCCGTCGGAAGCGAAGACGATGAGGTAATTTGAGTTCTTATAGACCTTGATCAAGTAGGGGGGCTTGGTCACGTTCAGGTCGGCAAGGTCGTCCACAATGCGGCCGTTTTTGTAATATTTCCGCCAGCCGCCTATTGTCCGGAAGCCGGTGAGGGCGGCGCCGGTCTCCTCGTCGAACAAAAAGGTGGCGCCATCGATAACCTGCTTGCCCCGCAGGACTTTCTGGGTGGTCTGGTCCAGATAATAGCTGGTGTTGCCTTCCTGGAACCAACCGCCTTCCCGCTGGGGGGTGGAGTCCCGTTCATAGCTGGACCAGTACTCGCTGCCGCCGCTGGTGTAGAAGCCATGGGTGGTGGCGGCTTCCATTACGTCGCCGTAAAACCAGGTGTCGGGGAAGATGTCGTAGAAATTCTTGACGTCGGTTTTCTGCTCGATATAGGGATCGGCGGTCCGTCCCAGCATACGGTTGAGAATGGCTACCGCCTGAGCCCGGGTGACCTTGTCGTTAGGGCGGAAGGTGCCGTTGGCAAAGCCGTTGACCCAGCCCTTTTCGGCGGCGGAGGCAATGTAGGGCGCGGCCCAGGAATCCTCCGGAACGTCGGAAAAGCTGTTGGTCCCCGGTGAAAGGGAGTCAAAGGAAACCGCCAGCTTTACAAATTCCGCCCGGGTGATATTCCGCGCGGCCTTGAATTTGCCGTCACTGTAGCCCTGCAGGATGTCCAGCCCGGCCATGGTCTCCACCGCGTCGGTATACCATTGGCCCTGAACGTCGGGAAAGGACTTCCGGTCCCAGTCCTTGCTGCGCAGCAGGGTGTAGAACATCTGGGCGGCTTCGGCCCGGGTCACATAGCTGTTGGGCTTGAACACGCCGCTCTTGTAACCGTTGATGTAGGCTATGTGATTGCTGGTGTCCAGCAGGTCGCCGACCTGCCTGTTCTCCCGGTCCGTGCCGGCCGTCTGGGGAGCCTCTTCCGTTTGCTCCAAGGCCTCTTCCGAAACCTCCCCGGGGATTCCTTCTTCAGCAGGGGTCTCTTCCGGAGGGACCTGCGAGGGTTCCTCTTCGGGCAGGACAGCGCTTTCCTCCGGCGGGGCCTGTTCTTCCGGGTCCGCTCCCTTAACGGGCACAGAGCAGAACATCGTCAGAAAAAGCGTGCACAGCAGCAGGGAAAGGAAACTGCGGGTTCTTTTTGTTGCGGTACGGCCTGGAATGGGGTTTCTCATGGATCGATGGCTCCTTGCATGGAATCTGAGTTTTACTTGCCTTTAAGTATACTCTATGTTGGGGTGAAAATCTATAGGAAAGAGAGAAAAATACAAGATTTGTACAAGCTGGCCTTTAATCCTCGATGGCGGCCTTGCGGGACAGAATTTCGCGGAAGATCTCCACCGGGAACTTGGGCTGGCGGTCATAGGTGAACAGGCCGTTCTGCTCCTGCTCCACGTTGGTCAGCTGGGTATAGCACAGGCCCATGATCTCCGGATTGTCCAGCAGGGCGTCGGCCAGTTTTCGGAACCGCTCGAGGAATTCCTCTTCGGTTTTGGGGTTGTTGCCGTAGCCCCATGCCTCCTTGTCCAAGTTCCAGCCGATCCCGCCGTATTCGCTGATGAACACGGGCTTTTTGCCGTCGTACAGCTGCCGGGGCTTGCGGGGGCGGTCCGGGGAAGCGGGCTCGTTTACCTGATCCCAGAATTCGCCGCCCTTCCAGAGCCGGTCGTAGTGCTCCTTAAAGGTCTCCGGGTTTTGGTCGTAATCGTGGACGTCGTAGATGTCCGTTTCCACGTGGTAGTTGCCGCTGGTGTCAATACAGGGGCGGGTGTGGTCGGCACTCTTAGTGGCAAGGTAGACTGCCCGCAGCACCCGGTCGTCCTGTTTGCGGAAATCCCGGTCCCAGGTTTCGTTAAAGGGACACCAGCCGATGATGGCCGGGTGGTTAAAGTCCCGCTCTACCTCTTCCAGCCACTCGGGCAAAACGGAATACACCGCCTGGGGCTGAGTGTGATCCAGGCCCCAGTTGGGAAATTCGCCCCACACCATGTAGCCCAGCCGGTCACAGTGGTACAAAAAGCGCTCTTCAAAGATCTTTTCGTGAAGCCGCGCGCCATTGAAGCCGCAGGACATGGACAGCTCGATATCCCGCACCAGGGCTTCGTCGCTGGGGGCGGTGTAGATGCCGTCGGGGTAAAAGCCCTGATCCAGCACCATGCGCTGGAACACGGACTTCCCGTTTAAAAGGAATTTCCGGCCTTCCAGTCCCACGCTGCGCAGGCCCGCGTAGCTGTGGACCACGTCTTCGCCGTAGGTCAGGGTCAGATCGTACAGCCGGCCGTGCCCCAGTTCCCACAGGTGGATCTCGCTCAGCTGCAGGGTGAGGCAGGCCTTGCCGGCCGAGGCTTTGGCGCTTGCTTTGCCCACCGGCTTGCCCTCGTAGAAAGCTTCCACGGTAAGGGTCTCGCTGCCGCTGACCTGACCGCTGATCCACAGGGAGCCTTCCTCCGGGTTGGGCACCATGCGGAACTTTTCCAAATGGACCTTGGGGCAGAATTCCAGCCAGACCGTCTGCCAGATGCCGGTGGTGCGGGTATAGTCGCAGTCGTGGGAGAAAAAGAGCTCGCTCTGCTTGCCCCGGGGGATCATGGGGTCCCGCTCGTCGTCCTCGGCGTAGACGGTGATCACGTTTTCACCTGTTTTGACGAAATCGGTGATGTCCAGCTGGAAGGAGACGTAGCCTCCCGTGTGGCTGCCGGCCTCTTTGCCGTTGACAAAGACCCGGCAGCGGTAATCCACCGCGCCGAAATGAAGCAGCACCGTGCCCGCGGTCTGCTCCGCGGTTAGGGCGACAATGCGCTGGTACCACACGCCGCACAGAAAATCCTTATGTCCTACGCCGGACAGCTCGCTCTGAGGGCAGAAGGGCACGGTGATCTGTCCGCTCAATTTGGCCTCCGGGCTTGAAAGGCCCCGGTCGAAGCCGCTGCGGCTGTTGTCGATCTCAAAAGCCCAGGGGCCGTTCAGGTTCAGCCAGGAATCTCGCTGAAATTGGGGGGCGGGGTGTTCTTTGCGGGGAATGTCCATGGTTTTCTCTCCTTTGCGCCCGGAGACGCTTTCTTAAATAATTATTTATAGTATAGATGGCCCGACGGTTTCATTGTAGCAGACGCCGGTTAAAAGTCAAGGTCAGGTTTTTCCGCCCCGGGAGAAAGAGGAAAAAAATGTACCAAATTTCAACGAAACGTACCTTTACAACCCCTAAAAAGTATGATATAACGTACTTTACAATCGAATAGCAAGATAAAAACAATACGGTTTGAAAGGCTGACTGCCGAGTAGATCAATAGGGAATCCGGTCCGAATCCGGAACAACCGCCATTACTGTGTTTGATGAGGAAAAAGCAAAAATCCATTGGGACCGGGGAGGAAACGCCCCGGAACTGAGAAGGAGCTTTTTCAGCGGGCTGCGAAGGCCGCTAAGTCATAAGTCAGGAGACCTGCCGTATCCGTTTGGTTTATCACGAGCTTGGGCGTGAAGAGTGCAACCGATTTATCAATGCGCGGGGATGGATCCTCCTTTTGAGATCGGCGCACTTTTTTATTGCCGAAATGCTCGTAAGAAGGTCTTGTTTGCTATCTGCTCTTTTCTTTTTAGAAATGCCCCTGCGTGCGTGAAAATCTGTTGTGCGCTCTCGTGAAAACGAGAGCGTTTTTTTCTTGCCCGGAGGGAGGTACTGTGTTTACAAAGGAGATGGCCGTGGCGCTGCTGCGGCAGAAACAGGAGGAGCTTGGAAGACTGCCCAAAAAGGAGGACTTTTTGGCCGAAGAAATAAGCCGCATCAAAAGCAGGCTGGGCCCCTGGCCCAGGGCGCTGGAGGAGGCGGGCCTGAAGGAGAAAAGAAAGCTTTCTTCCGCAGCGCGGAAAAAGCGCAGATCGAAGGAAAAGGAAGACCTGTAAAGCACGATAAAGGGGTATTGAAGGATATACAAAATTACTGACAAGGAGAAATGCTGCAATGAAAAAGAGTGTGTTAAGTTTACTGCTGGCCTTTATGCTGGTGGTGGGTTTGCTGCCGGTAAACGCGCTGGCGGACCAAACGGAAAGGGCGGGGAGCGCAGACAGGCTGGCAGCGCCCACGTCCATTACGGTGGAATACGCCGGCACCCGGAAAACTCCCGATGGCAAGCTGATCGGAAAAACCGGTGACGCTTTTCAGTTTCGGGCGGTGGACCAGGGTGGCAACGAGACACCGGTCACCTGGAAAAACGGTTCGACCTGGGCCGGCAGCTTGGATGAGAACGGCTTGTTTACCGCAGGCTCGCTCAGTAGCGGCGGTTCCACTTCGCTGTACATCAATGCCGTTTCAACGCTTGACGAAAGCGTCAAGTCGGAGGGCAGGTTCGATCTGTGCGGCTTCCAAATGAGCCAGTATCAAAAAACGCCTGCCGTGGCCCTTTCCGAGGACGGACAGACCGCCAAAACCATCTCGACTTCCGGCGGCTACAACGGCAGCACGGTGTGGACCTATGAAGGCGCCGAGGGCATTGCCCGGCTGTCCGGGGATCAGGACCTCAGCGCGAAAAAAACGAGCATCAAATTTGACGCCCTGCGTCCGGGAACCTTTACGGCCTCCTTTACGCTGGATTTTGACGAAACCATGACCGACACGGCCACCTTGACCATCACCGGCGTGGCAGTGGAAGACCCGTCCGGCGTTCAGGGCAAGACTTACCTGACGCTTTCCGCCGCTGCGCCCGATCCCACCGTCGCGCTGACCGCATATCTCGAGCCGGGCCACACGGTCGCCTCGTGGAGCAGCTCCGACGAGGCGGTCGCCACAGTGGACGAAACCGGCCTGGTCACAGCCAGGGGCGTGGGTACGGCGCTGATTACCGCCACCGACGACCAGGGGAAAAAGGGCGGCATCAAGGTGGTCGTGCAAAGCGGAGAAACGCCCTACTTTGAAAATTTGCAGTTTATGACCAGCGCGCTCAGCGACTGGAACGCCAATACCACCTTCTCCGCTACAAAACTGGAATATCCTCTGACGATCCGTGCCTACAGCACCACAAAGCTGACCCTTCAGGCCACCACGCTGTATGACAGCGGCAAATACGCCGCCGTGGCGGAATACACCGGCGGAAGCGGTGACCGCCGCTCAGTAGAGGTCAACAGCGGAAAGATCACCTATCTGGAGGATATTCCTTTTGACGCGTCTACCCTGACCATCACGCTGGCGGACAAGGCCGATCCGGAGAATAAGACGGTCTACACCTTCCATGTGACCCGTCCCCGGGACAGCACGCAGACGCTGAACACCAGAAACGGCGTTGTTCTTCAGCCGGAGGGCAGGGCTTTGTCGGCCACCAAATACAAAGAGCAGGCGGAAGGGACTCTCTTCCAGCTGGATGAGAATGATGAATTTGTTCTGGGCTGGAACAGCAAACCGTCGACCGGGCTTACCGCCAGCCGTACCAGCTACCGCTGCTATGCCCTGAGCGACGTGAGTGCTTTTTCCCTCAATCTGACGGGAGCAACGGTTTACGAGCACCTGCGCTGGTCGGCCGACGGCGGCGCGACCTGGACTGAGCTGCCCCAGGGCGGCGGAACCACAGGGGTGATCCCCTTCCCTGCCAAGACGGGAGAGGACGCTCCCGTGGCCGAGGTGCGGGTCCACATTGTCAGCGACAAGGACTATGTAAGCAACGCAAACGCATTCCCGGCAGAGGGAGGGGCTACTTATCGCTTCCTGATAGAGCAGGCTTCCTCCTCTCCCTCCGACGCGCAGATCCTGACTGCGGAAACCGAATCCGGCGACTGGTACCCCGTCTTTTCACCCGACACTTACAGCTATACCCTTTCCCTTCCCAATGGGGCAGAGCTTCCGACCCTGCGTTACACTGCAGCACAGGGAGCGGCGGTAAAGCTGGGCAGCACGGAGCAGACCCCGGACGATCAGGGCGTTTACACCCTGCCGCTCAAGTCAACAAGCCAAACGCTGACTGTTACCGCCGCCGACGGCAGCGTCACCAACAGCTACGCCTTTCAGGCAAAGAACCGCACGGCGGGCGGCGCGGACCGGGTAGTGGACTACCTGTGCATCAACAGTCAGTACACCAATGGCGGCTATGGCAGCAATCCCCAGAGTTCGCTGGCCGGCAGTCATATTTCCCTGGGCAATTTCGGCGGGTATGTCACCTACTACTTTGACAGCGCCCTGACCGACGACCCGGCTCACCGGTACGGCGTGGACTTTTACATTAACGGCAACGCCAACGTGGACGGTTCCACCCCGACCAAGACCAGCTTTTTTGAGCCGGGTCAGGTATACGTCTCGGAGGATGGAGAGACCTGGTATGCTTTGGCAGGTTCGGCCCACTATGAGGACGGTGTGGACTGGAATTACACCGTGACCTATTCCAGAGCCGCCTCCGGCAAAACCGCGTGGACGGACAGCCACGGAAATTCCAATGCCGGCGCCAGCTATACGGGCCCCTGGCCCAACTCCGCCACCTATTTCCTGAACGGCCTGCCGGCGCAGGACAGGATCGTCCTGTCCGGCGTGGCCCTTCCCGCCCGCAGCGGGGACATTGCGGTCAGCGGCCAGGCGGTGGATGCCTATCCGTCCCGGTGGGGCTATGCCGACTGTCAGGTCAACGGCACGGAAAACCCCTATCTGGACAACAGCAATTACGATTTGGCGGCGTCCGGCTTTGACCTGGCCTGGGCGGTGGACGAAAACGGCCTGCCCGTGGACGTTTCCGGCAGAGAATTCCATTATGTGAAAATTCAGACGGCGTCCAACATCTGGCACACCAGCTTTGGCGATAAATCACCGGAAATCGCCAAGGTCACCCGGGCCGAGGAAGAGGCGGCGGTGGGCGAGACTGCCCTGCCCGCCGGCGTAACCGTCACCAACGGCGCGGAGAAAAGGTCCGTCATGTTTACCCCGGAGCGGCGGGTCTATGACTTGGATCTGGGCGAGATGAAGTACGTTTCGCTTTCTGTAGACGGCGCGGCGGCGGACGACAACATTTATCTGAACAATACCCGTGTATCTGCCGGTGCTGCCCTTGAGGGCCTCAAAGTCACGAAGGAATCCGGCCCGCGTCTGGTCCGCGTTCTGGTGCAGAACGGGGACAAGGAGCCGGTCATATGCCTGCTGCGGCTCACAAGCAGCGCCTCCGCCTCTGACGAGCTGCTCGAGGACATCAAACTGAATGTTGCGGGCAGCGCGCGGACGGCGCAGACCTCCGACGGCGCGGTGTATACCGCGTCGGTGGGTTACCGCATAGCCGCGGTGGGGATCGTGCCCGTTGCGGACCCGGAGGTAAGCATCACGGTTAACGGGGCGGCCCCGCAGGCAGAGTACCCTCTGGCGGAGGGCGAAAACACCTTTACCCTGACGGCAGAGAAGGACGGTCAAACCCAGAGCGTTACCCTTCGTGTCACGCGGGAAGCCGCGCCCGTTTCCACCGGTACGGTCACCGTTTACTTCACCCTTTTAGGCGACACGGCCCACGGAGAGGATACGGTCCATACGCTGTCCGGCGGCGGGCTGACTCCCTGGATCTCTCAGACGGCCTATACCCTGACCGCGCCCGCCACAGTGCTGGACGTTTTGGAAGCGGCGCTGGGGAATGAACATACCTTTGTCAATGCCGACGGAAACTATATTTCCGAGATCGACGGCCTGGCCGAATTTACCAATGGCCCGCGTTCCGGTTGGATGTATACGCTCAATGAAGCCTATCCCGGGAAAGGCGTCGCGGAGCAGAGCGTCAAAGACGGCGATAGAGTGGTGTTCCACTATACGGACGACTACACGCTGGAACGCAGCGCCGAAGACTGGGGAGGCAGCAGCTACGACCCCGGCGAGGAGCCCTCCGGAGGCTTTAAGGACATTGCCGGACACTGGGCGGAGGAGGACATCAACCGGGCGGTGGAGCTTGGCCTGTTCCGGGGGACTTCCACCACGGCCTTCTCGCCCAATGTGACTCTAAACCGCGCCATGATGACCCAGGTCCTCTATAATCTGGAAAAGCCGGACGGCACGTATGAAGGTCTGTTCGGCGACGTGAAGGACGGACAGTGGTACGCGGAAGCCATCGCCTGGGCCGGGGACAGCGGCGTGGTGGAAGGCGTGGGCCAAAACCGGTTTGCCCCGCTGCGCAGTGTGACCCGCCAGGAAATGGCCGTAATGCTTTACCGCTACGCGAAATCCCTGGGGTTGGACGTGAGCGCCGAAGGGGATCTGAGCGCCTTTACAGACGGAGGCAAGGTGGCCGATTGGGCGCAGGAGGCCATGCTCTGGGCCGTAGAGCGTGGGATCTTTACCGGAAAGGGTCACGGAAACCTGGACCCTGCCGGGAACGCCACCCGTGCGGAAAGCGTCACCGTCATGCTCAGGCTGAAAGAACTGGTCGGCCGGTAAGGGCAAAACTGATTACACCTGGCGAGATTGCCTTCCTAATAGAGTTTCTTGCCTAAACAAAAGCGGAGCTGCCGAAAAGCAGCTCCGTCTTTGTTTTAGGGGTTAAGCCCGTATTTTGTCTTGACGCGTTCCAGCTTCTGCAGAATGGGCTCTCCGCCGAACCAGAGGAAGAAGCAGGCCGCAGCGGCATGAACGCAGTCGAAGGGAAAGCCGGAGGCGTAATAGGCAAGCAGCATTTCCCAGTTGATTTCCGAGCTGAACATGAGCAGGGAGGCGGGGTTCATAATGCCGCCGTAAATGAGAACGGCGGACAGCGCGCCGTAAACGCACAGCATAATCCGGCTTCGGCCCAGCCGTCCCCGCCGGAACAGAACGCCCGCGATAAAACCTACCAGCCCCATGGCAAACATCTGCCAGGGCGTCCAGGGGCCCTGGCCCACAAGCATATTGGAGCAAAGCATTGTGAGGGCGCCTACCAGGAAGCCTGTCTCGCCGCCGAAGGCCGTTCCCGCCAGAATCGTGATGGCGATCACCGGCTTGAATTGCGGGAGCATGAAGAAAACCGCTCTGCCTGCCACACCCAGCGCGCTCAGTACGGCAATGACCGACAATTCCCGAGAGCTGGGCTTTTTTCCCTCGAATATGAGGAAAAAGGGCAGCATGGCTTCCATCAGGATCAAGAGGGACAAAAAGGTGTATTTTCGACCGTTCCAGAAATACACGCCGCAAAACAGCGTAACGGGGATCAGCAGCAGGATGACCGCCGCGGCAAGCATCGTCCGCCGGGAGGGCTTCTGCCGCTCTTCCAAGGGGGACAGGGGGGAGGGAGGCTTCTTTTCGGAACGCCTGACAACGGCGGCGGCAAAGACGAACAGCAGCAGGATCCAGAGACCGTACAGGGGAAGCTGGGAATGGCTTTCCAGCGGCGCCAGGAAGGGCAGCTGAATTTTCTCCAGGAATTCCAGAAGCAGCAAAATAAGGGCTGTCCCTGAAAGAGCCGCCAGCGCTTTTCGCCAAAGAGGCAGCTTTTTCCGCCGGTCTCCGCCGGACGGCTCCGCCGCCTCCGGCAGGGGCTCCGCCTGAGGCAAGGCCGGGGCGGGGGGCAGCTCTCCGCCGCAGGAAAGGATCAGATCCTCCGCGGTGACGGCGCCGGGAACAAAGCCCCGCGCCATGCGGTTTGCGGCGGTGGTATAAAAGCTGTTGCCCGAGAAAAATTCCCTGGGCGTGCCCTGGGCGGCAATGCTGCCCTCAAAAAACAGGGCGCAGCTGTGGGCATACCGGGCACAGAACTCGATGTCATGGCTGACCATCAGAATGGATTTTCCCTGTTCCAAAAGCTGCCCCAGGATCTGGGCGAATATTTCCTTGAATTCCGTATCCAGGCCCTTGGTGGGCTCGTCCAGCAAGAGGATATCCGGCTCGTTGAGCAGTATTTTTGCCAGGGCCGCCCGCTGCTGTTCTCCCCCGGACAAATCGTAGGGGTGGCGGTCCAAAAGGCCGCCCAGGCGGCAGAGGGAAACGGCCTGGGAGATCCGGGCCTTCATAATTTCCGGGGAAAGGTTTTTATCTTTGAGAAGCTCGGTCAGATCCTCCCGGACCGTCTTTTTGACAAACAGGGTTTGCGGGTCCTGGGGCAGCATTCCCAGGGCTCCGTTTTTTTGCACCGTGCCGCGGTTGGGCTGCAGCAGTCCGGCAAGAAGCTTCAGGGTGGTGGTCTTTCCCGCGCCGTTGCCTCCAAGCAGGGCCATAAACTGTCCCTGCTTCAGGGAGAGGGAAACGCCCTTTACCGTGTCTGCCCCGTTCTTTTCATAGCGAAACCACAGTTCTTCAGCTTCCAAAACGGGTTTTTCCGGATAGAAGCGGGGCTGTTCCGGCGGCAGAGGCATCAGCGGGGTGCTTGCTGAAAAGGCGGCCAGCCAGTGCCTGCCCTCCCGCACGGTGACGGGGCAGGGCAGATCGGAATGTACCGCCGCCCATACCCGCATGGCGGTGGGCATGCCCAGGAACATGGAGTGGTGCTGCTTTTGCAGCTGTTTTCCCACCTCTTCCGGCGTGCCGGTGCAGAGCAGGTTTCCTCCGTCCAGCACCGCCACGGTGGAGGCCAGGGGAAAGACCTCTTCCAGCCGGTGCTCGGAGAGGATCACGGTCGTGCCCAGCTCCCGGTTGATGCGCCCCAGCGAGCTGAGAAAATCGGAGGCCGCTATGGGGTCAAGCTGGGCGGTGGGCTCGTCCAGGATCAGCACGTCCGGCTGCAGCACCAGGATAGAGGCCAGGTTCAAAAGCTGCTTTTGCCCGCCGGAAAGCTCTGAAACGGCCCGGTCAAACCAATGCTCAATGCCGAAAAAGGAAGCCATTTCCGCTACCCGGCGGCGTATAACCGGGGTTTCATAGCCCAGATTTTCCAGCCCGAAGGCCAGTTCGTGCCAAACCTTATCCGTAACGATTTGATTTTCCGGGGATTGAAGCACAAAACCGATCCGTTGGTTTTGCTCCCGCTGGTCCATCTGCTCCAGCGGAGCGCCGTGAAACAGAAGCTCTCCGGCGGAGTCGCCGTGCGGGGCAAGGGTGGGCTTCAGCTGCCGCAGCAGGGTGGATTTTCCGCTGCCGGAGGGCCCGCATAGGGCGAGAAATTCCCCTTGCCCTATGGTGAGGCAGATGTCGTTCAGCGCGGCTTTCTCCGCTTCCGGGTAAGAAAAGGACAGGTGGGAAAGCCGAAACAGTTCAGCGGACTCTTTCACAGGCTGCGCCTCCTTTCTCAGAATCGGAAGACGGATCGGCCCGCCGTTTCCACACCGCGTTTTCATATGCCTCCATGGCCACAGGAGTCAAACAAAGGGCCAGGTAGAACAGCGCAAAGCAAATGGTCTGCGATGTAAAGGGGGCGCCCTCTATACCGGGGTAATACCGCCAGGAGAAGCTGCCGGAGAACCAGCCGGAAAGAACGCTCAGCCCGCAGAGGGCCAGCCACAGCAGGGCGCTTTTATCCCGGCTGTCGAAGCGGTAAATGGAAAAGGCGGTGCGCCCCGGCTGCCCATAGCCCCGGCTTTTCATGCTGTCGGCAGTGTCCATGGCGTTTTCCAGTGCCCAGGTGATGAGGATAGACAGCATGGCGATGGCATTTTTTGTGCGCTGTACAAGCTTGCCGTCGGAAACGCCCCTTCCGATGCAGCGCTGCGCGTCGGAAATGCGGTGAAGCTGGTCCTGGAGCCGGGGAATAAACCGCAGGATCATGGAAAGGGTCAGCGACAGCGCGGGAACACCCTTGCCGAACAGGTACATCAGCTTGTCGGAGGTCATGACCCGGTGAAAGCAGGAAAACCACAGGACGACCGTGGAAAGCATGGCCGCCGCGCCGACGCCGTACAAAAGGCTTTCCAGCGTCAGCGCATTGCCGGAGGGAAGATAGGCCAAAACGGTGACCCCGGCGTGGCTGAAGGCGGCGTTTATCACGATCATGAGCAGGGACATGGGCAGCAGAAAACAAAGCTGCCGTTTTACGCTGCTCCAGCCGTTTAAAGAGCCGCTGTAGAGCAGCGCCGAGCAGAAGGAGATCCCCAGACAAAGGGGGTGCAGAAGAAACATGGACAACACCAAAACCGCGGCGAAGTAAAACATCGCCACGGCAGGATGATAACTGGAAAACGCGTCTCTGTGCTTCACGGCTTTTCCTTTCCGGATCAGTCTACGGACCTTCCGAGGTCAGCGCCCAGGTCGCAGGTGTATTCCCAGCAGATCGCATCTCCCTCGCGGAGCTGGTAACGGCTGCACCCGTAGTTGGGGAACCAGTCGTTTACCTTGTACATCCAGCCGGAAAGGTCGCCGCAGTCGAACTGGTACAGGTTTTGAATCCCTTCAATATAAGCGGAATGGTACATGGGCGTGTTTTCAAATTCCATGTGAATGCCCTGCTGCTTGCAGGTGCGCTGCAAAACGTTGAAAACGCTTTCCCCCTGATAGAACGTGACGGTGGTAGGCTGCAGGATCCAGCCGTCCTCCGGAACGAGCGCCGTCTTGGCAGGGTCCAGCTGCGCCATATTGTCCAAAATGGTCTTACAGGAGATGGAGAGGGTGCAGGTGTGGCTTTCCTCCGTAATATCCACGTCCTCCGGCTCCACCGGTTCTGGCCTGCCCTCCGGAACGGGGTCCGTCTGGTAGCGGTCCGGTCCGTCGTCCGGGGCGGAGGGCGCCGCGGACTCGTCCGGCTCCGGCGTGGGCGCGGCTTCCGGTGTGGGAGACACCGTGGGAGCGGGCGAGGGGGAAGCCGTGGGGGCAGGGGAAGGCGAAGCAGGCTTTGCCGTGCTTTTCGCCGCTTTGGGAGAAGAGGAGACAGCCGCTGTTTTTCCCTGCCCGGCGGAAGCGGAGGCCTGCGCCGGAGCGGCGGAGGACAGAGCGGGCTGCTTCGGCGCCGCCGTTTTCGGTTCAGCGGGGCCGCCCAGCCAAAAAGCGGCTGCCAGCAGCAGAACAGCCGCCGCCGGGACAAGAATTTTCCATTTATGCTTTTTCCACCACATAATTTTTCTCCTTACAGCAGGTTGGCCGTGCCCAAAAGGTTATGGAGCATCTGCGCCATTTCCTGACGCAGAATGGCGGCGCGCGGCTGAACGGTCAGGGAAGAGGAATCCAGAATCCCGATCTGATAGCAGAAGGCCATATCCTTTCTGGCCCAGCTGCTGATTTTCGGATAGTCGGAGAACTGCGCCAGAATATCCCGCACAGAGCTGTCGTCCAGGCTGCTTTCCAGCCCGCAGAGCCGGGCGGCGCGGGACACCATGATCGCGGCCTCCTGCCGGGTGATCGTGCCGCCGGGGTTAAAGCGGTCCTTTGCGATTCCGTTTACAATGCCGTAATTGTAGGCCGAGCCCACATAGGCGGAATACCATTCCCCGCTGGGGACGTCCTTGAATACGGTCGTTTTCTTTTGGGGCAGCCCCAAGGCCCGCACCACGATGGTGGCAAATTCCGCCCGGGTCATTTTTGCCGTGGGTACAAACTTGCCCTTCTTTTTTCCGTCCACGATCCCTCTGGAAGCAAGGTCTTCAATGGCGGAAAGATTGGGGGAAGCGGAGATGTCCTCAAAGGTCATGCCGGGGATCGTCACGGGGCGGCTGCTGACGTCTGCATGCTTTCCCGGCAGTCCGGCTCCGGCGGTCTGACTGCCACCGGAAAGATCCACTGTGCGGGCGTCCTTCATGCGGTACAGGCTGTTTTTGCCGCTTCGGGTGCGCTGAATGGCCACAAGGGCGTAAAATCCCTGCTCAGAGGCCATTTGGTCGGAAGAAAATTTTGTTTTGGTGTGGGAAAAGCCGCTGCCGCTGCGGTAAAAGGTCAGCAGCTCGTCCACGGTGGTCTTTCCGTTCTTTGTAAATCTGGAATCGTCCAGAGAGATCCCCAGCTCGCAGAGAGCGACGATCACCTGCGCGCAGCTTTCCGCGTTGACAGCGCCGTCCTGAGAAAAGCCGCCGCTGCTGTTCTGCATTTTGGAAAGGCAGGCAAGTCCTTTTTCCACGGCCCGGCTGACTTCCGGCTGGCTTTGATATTTTGCCAGAGCCTGCAGGGCCATGGCGGTCATGTCTACTTCGGAAGCAGAACTTTTCCCCTGCAGGCTCCAGCCGCCGTCGCTGTGCTGATTGTCAAGAATATAATCCACATAAAGCCGACGGGTCGCCTGGGTTTTCGCCCCGGTGGCCTGGGGTATGGAGTAATTTCTGGAATCCAGCGCGATCAGGGCCCAGACAGGGCCGTTTAAGCCTTGCCAGATGGTCTTTTCATAATCGCCCAGGGGCTTTGTCAAATCATAGCCCGCCACGTTCCGCGCGTCCTTGCCCAAGGAGGAAAGGGCCAAAATTACACGGGAATATTCCGTATACTTTTTGTCACTGAGCTTGCCGCCGCAGCTTCGGACATAGCTTTCCAAAGTGGCGTAATAATTGGGATAATAGTCTCGGGGCACCTCGCTGTCGGAGCGGGCCAGCCCCAGAACGGCCCATTCGCCGCCGGTAGAGCTCACCTGAGGGCTCTTTACCGTGCGGGAGATGTACTGCGCCATATCCTTTGCCGCCTGATTGACGGCACTGTCGGATACCGCCGCGAAAGCAGGGGCGGGAATTCCGCACAGCAGAACTAAAACCAGCAGCAGAGAGAGTAATCTTCGTTTCATCATAATTTCCTTTCCTTGCAATAATTGAGGTAAAGCGTTTTCAAGAATTTCACACGCAGCGCTCCTTGTCAACAAAAGCAAAAGGCGGCAGCATGGAAGCTGTCGCCTTTGTGGATAGGAAAAAAGACGTTCCGGCCATTGCCGGACGTTTTCAAAAAATCCCCTTGTTGTAGGTCTTCTGACTGGCATGTTCAGGCCTTACGGCCAACGCGGACTTTTCGCCTTCCCAGCCCTGAAAGAGCAGCTAGTGACCTGCTTTCGCAGAAAAAAAGTCCGCTCCATGCTTACAGCACCGCCCTGCCGGATCAGCCGCCTTCCGAAGAAACGGAAAGCGCCGGACAAAGCCGTGTTCAGGTTTTTCACCTGATTCCCTTGTTCAGCGAACAAGAATACGTGTCTCTTATTTGAGGTCGCGTATTTGCCACAAAAGCCGGAGCATATGAAATTGTGCCTCCATTCTATCTCATAAAAATTGCCTTGTCAATGGAAATTATTTTTCTTTTTCCGGAAGCCGGAAAGGCGTTGAAAACCCCGGTCTGTGACCGCGTGAAAGACGGCAGCGAACCGCCTGGGCTCGCTGCCGTCTTTCTATACTTTTGTGGCCGCTTTCAGCGGAACAGCCCCTTGATCCGGTCCCAAAGGGACTCCTCCTGCACCGGAGCCCCTTTCGTTTCTTCGGGCTCCTGTTTGCCGTCTGCTTCGGCCGCCGTGCCGGACGGGGCCGTGCGCATGACATATTTTACGGTGAGCTCGGTGTTTTCGCCTCTGCCGGTGCCCTCAAAGGCCTTTGCGCGGTGGGCCATTTCTTCCAGGACCTTTGCCAGGTCGGAATCCGGGCTGACGGCCTCCGTCAGCTTTTCCACCACCTGCCGGGCAAATTCGTCCATGCCGTCCCGGAGCCGGGAGGTGCCGTCCTTCAGCTCGTTTCCTCCGCTTTGGAACTGGGAAATGGAGTCCGCCACCGTCTTGCTGGAGTCGGAAAGGGTGTTGAGCCCGGCGTACAGCGTGTCGGCGCCGTCGGTGAGCTGCACGATCCCGGCGGCAAAGCTGCCGGCTCCGCCGGCAAGGGCCTCCGTTCCGCTGTTCAGCGTTTGGGCCCCTGCCGCCAGGGCATTGGCGGCGCCTACCACCGTTTTCTCATTTGCGGGGTTGCCGGGGTCGTACAGCGCGGCCGTCAGGGTGTCCACCTGTCCCAGCATGGAGGAGGCTTCGGCGGACAGGGCCTGGAACTCACCCAGCAGGCCGTTCAGGGAAGAAGTGTCGAAATCCGGCACGGCGGCGGACACTGTTGAAACGGCCTGGGTTTTTGCCGCCTGCATCTGCTCGGAGCCGCATACCGCCCCGGCGATCTGTTCCGCCGCCTGCTCGGTGATGGGATTGCCGGAAAGCAGGCTGCCCGGCAGCGCGGAGGCGATCCCTTCCGCCACACCGGCGCTCAGGGCGGGGGCGGTATTTTCCATGCCGCTCTGCACGGCGCTTAACAGGGCGGCCTGGGTGTCGCTGTCTAAGCCGGAGCCCGCCAGAACCTGCTGTACGATCTGCAGATCGGCGCTTTGGACCGCGCCGACGGCCTCCGCCGATTTTTCGGGGATCGCCTGCTGGGCAGAACTCAGCGCTCCGGAAAGCTGCTGAGCCACCGCTTCTCCCGTGGCTGTCGCCGCGGCCTTGGCAGCCCCTTGGGCGGCGCCGTCAAAGACCTGGCCCACCCCGGCGGAAAGCTGAGATTTCAAACCGGAGGTGTCGGGAATGGAAAGGGAATTCAGCTCTGCGGAAAGGGCCGCCATTTTTCCCTGCAGGGCGTCCTTTTTCCCCTGGGCCTGAGTCAGGGCGGGAACCAGCTGGGTATTCAGCTGCCCGGACAGCTCCGCGGCCCCGTCTTTCAGCTGCGCCGTTCCGGCGGCCAATTCTCCGGATTTTTCAGAGAGCGTATTGGCGCCGGACAGAAGGGCTTTTCCGCCTTCCGCCAGCTGTCCGGCCCCGGAAAGGGCCGTGCCGATCCCGGCGTCAAATTGGCTGTAGCCTTCCGCCAGCTCTCCTAGTTTTTCCACCAGGGTGCCCACCGCGCTGTCCACCTCTGCCGTGCCGTCCTGCAGCTGATTCGTGGCGTCGGTCAATTCCTCCAGCTTGGCGGTAAGCTCCTC
>CAZBDS010000007.1:0-18575 GCA_964490735.1 uncultured Acutalibacter sp.
AAACTCGCCCTCCAGCAGGCTGCAGATCACGGGGTAGTTGTCGATCTTAAAGAGGATATGCCGGCGGCCGGCGGCTACTTCCACTTCGTCGTCCACGTCCTTCAGCAGCTTCAAAATCTCGCCCAGGGTTTTTCCGGGCACCACGAAAGAAAGCTCCTCGGAAAAGCTGATGGGCTCGCTGCGCTTGGCCAGGCGGTAGCCGTCCACGGAAACCACGTCTAGAACGCCGTTTTCAATATGGAACTGGCTGCCCTGATGGATGGGCTTGGCGTCGCTTTCCGCCACGGCGAACAGGGTCTGGCGGATCATGCTCTTCAGCACGGAAGAGGAAAGCTTAATGGAGGTGGCGTCGGACAGCTTGGGCAGCTCGGGAAATTCCTCGGCGGCCGTAGCCACAATGGAAAACTGGCTGTAGCCGCTTTCCAGGGAGGCGATGTTTTTATCGTCCACCATAACGGTGATCGTCTCGTCGGGGGTCTTCCGCACAATGTCGGAGAAAATTTTGGCCGTCAGCGCCGTTTTTCCAGGTTCCTCCACCCGGGCTGGGATCACTGTGGTAATGCCCAGCTCCAGGTCATAGGCGCAAAGTTCCAGTTTGCCGTCGGCAGCCGTAAGCAGGATGCATTCCAGCGCGGGAATGGAAGTCTTGCTGGAAACCGCTCTTTGAATGTTGGAGACCGCTTCTGCGATATCGCTTCTATTTACTGTAAATTTCATAGTCTGTCTGCCTTTCCGCTTTTCTGTATTTTTTAAGACCTTTCTCAGTCTTATGATATCTTAGATTTAGAAGTCATAGTAGGGCCTGTGAAATTGTGGAATTCTTTCAGGATTCCCGAAATGCCGCCGATTATACCAGGAAAGTTTTTCAAACGGCCCGGGGAAAGTTTTGGGGAGAATGTTGATACTTTTTTTCTTTTCACAAAGCTGTGAAAAGCTTTGTGTGGAATGTTGAAGAAACGGTGTAAAAATCAGTGGTCCCGAATGTTTTTTATAATGTCGTTTACGATGGCTTTGGTCTGAGGGTTTTTCTCAATTTTCTTCTCCACCTGGCGGGTGGCGTACACCACGGTGGAATGGTCCCTGCCACCGAAGGTTTGACCGATATCGGTCATGGAAAGGTCGGTGGCCTCCCGCACAATGTACATGGAGATCTGCCGGGCTTCGGAAATATTGGAGTTGCGCTTTTGGGAGCGGATATCCTCCGGCGTTACGTTTCCAAAGGTGCGGGCCACTTCCTCAATGATTCGGTCTACGGTCACCGGCGCCGGCTGGCTGTTGTTGATGATGTCGCTGATAGCCGCCTGGGCGGTGGTGATGTTGACGGGCTTGTCCTCCAACAGGTGGAAGGCCCGCAGTTTTTTCACAGCGCCCTCCAGCTGGCGGATATTGTTTTTCAACTTGGAGGCAATGTACTCGGAAACATTTTCCGGGATCTCAAAGGAAAGGGACTCCGCTTTTTTATTGATAATGGCGGTGCGGGTTTCCAGGTCCGGCGGCTGAATGTCGGCGATAAGCCCCGATTCGAACCGGGATTCCAGCCGCTCCTCCAGGGTGGCGATCTCCTTGGGGGGCCGGTCGGAGGTGAGAATGATCTGTTTTTTCGATTCGTGGAGGGTCTCGAAGGTGTGGAAAAACTCCTCCTGGGTGGAATTCTTTCCGGCAATAAATTGGACGTCGTCCATCAGCAGCAAGTCGGCGGTCCTGTATTTTTCCCGGACCAGGGGCATAGCGCCCCGGGCAATGCCCTCGATGACCTCGTTGGTAAAGTCCTCGCCTTTAATATAGATAACATTCCTGCCGGGAAAATTTTTCTTGAACTCCTTGGCCACGGCGTTGAGCAGATGGGTTTTGCCCAGCCCCGGGTTGCCATAGATGAACAGGGGGTTGTAGACGATAGCGGGCTGGGAGGCCACAGCCTGGCAGGCTGCGTGGGCAAAGCTGTTAGAGGAGCCCACCACAAAATTTTCGAAAGTGAGCTCGTCGCTTTCGGCCCCGGTCAGGTCGGCTTCCGGTTTCTTTTCCCGGACCTCCTCTTTGACGCACAGGGAAAAATCGATCTTCGAGCCAAACACGTTCTGAAAGGCTTCGCTCAAAAGATCGCTGTAGCAGCGCAACAGCGTCTGCTTGTGAAATTCGTTGGGCGTCTCGATGAGGGCCATGCCCTGCTCAAAGTCCAGGGAAATGGGCTTCAGCCGGCTAAACCATGTTTTATATGCCACCTCCGTGATCCGGGACTTGCAAAAGTCGCAGATCAGTTCCCAGGTTTGATCAAAAGAATCCAAGAAAGACCCCTCCAGCAAAGTAGTTTCCAAGCATTTTCCGGAAAAGAATATGTACATTTCCTAGTGTATCACAAGCGCGGCCGCTTTTCAAATTTTTTTCTGACTTTTGCACCAAATAAAAAGAAAGGGTGAAAACTATTTCTTGTGCCGGTTTTTCTCATTCGGCGCAAGATATTCCGTTTTTTTTTCGGAAAAGGGTCCGGTTTTTGAAAAAAATAAAAATTTTTGCGCCCCTTTTCCCGGGCCGGCCTGAAAAAATAGTGTTGACACAAGGGCCGGAGTTAGGCTATAATGTTAAATCGCAAGGACAGACACCCGAAAGGAGGGTTTTAATATGCTGAGAACTTATCAGCCGAAGAAGCTCCACAGAAAGAAGGAGCACGGGTTCCGTAAGAGAATGTCCGACAGGAACGGACGCAAAGTACTTGCACGCCGCAGGGCAAAAGGCAGAGCGCGTCTTTCTTATTGAGGACGCTTCCAAAGGTCACCTCGGTGGCCTTTCTTTGTTTTGATTTCTTTTGTTGCGGGAGCGGCGCGAAATGACGAAGATCCTATCGTTGTGCAGGAATCACGATTTCAGGCGTGCCTATTCAAAAGGAAAGAGCTTTGTGGGCCCTCTGATGGTAACCTATGTGCGGAAAAACCGGCTGGACGTTACCCGGGTGGGGATCACCACCAGCAAAAAGATCGGCAACGCGGTAATGCGCAGCCGGTCCCGCCGGGTGCTGCGGGAGGCCTACCGGCCTTTGGCGTCCCGGGTGGCCGCCGGGTATGACCTGGTGCTGGTGGCACGGGGGAAAACCCCCCACGCGAAAAGCACAGAGGCAAAGGCCCAGCTGGAGAAACAGCTGCTGTCCGCCGGCGTATTGGAGCGGGAGAAGCCGTGAAACATCTTTTAATCCGGCTCATCCGGTTTTACCGCGCGTCCATTTCTCCCCGCACGCCCGCGTCCTGCAAATATATCCCTACCTGCTCCCAGTACGGGATAGAGGCCATAGAGCGGTTCGGCGCCCTGAAAGGGGGCCTCTTAACGCTGTGGCGCATTTTGAGATGTAATCCATGGAGCCGGGGCGGGTACGACCCTGTGCCGGAGAAAAAAGAGAAGGGCTGAGCGCCAGGCACAGCCCCAAAAAGAGGAGCCGTTGCATTCGCCATGATGTCGATCTTTAATTTTTTCGGAAGTATCCTGGGCTATCTCCTGTGGTTCCTGTACATGATCTTCAGGAATTACGGACTGGCCATCATTTTGTTTACCGTAATCCTAAAGCTGGTGATGTTCCCCACCACCATCAAACAGCAGAGAAGCATGGCTTCCCAGGCAAAGCTGGGAGAAAAGCAGAAAGAGCTGCAGAAGAAATACGCCAACAATAAGCAGAAATATAACGACGAGCTGATGAAGCTCTATGACAAGGAAGGGGTCAACCCCGCCAGCGGGTGCCTTACCACCCTGCTGCCCTTCCCCATTATGCTGGGCATTTACTATTCGGTGGTCATGCCCCTTTCCAACACCCTGCACATCGCCGCCGACAAGGTGGCCGCCGCCACCGATTATATCTCGAAGCTGCCCGGCATGGTGGCCGCCACCACCAATTCCTTTACGGCGGAAATGGAGATCATTCGGAATTTTGACGCCTTAAAGGGCAACCTGAGCGGCATTTTCGACGGGAAAGATATTGCCAACATCGAGTTTTTCTCCCAGGGCTTTAAATTCCTGGGGCTGGATCTGCTGGCCATTCCCCGGGACGCGGGCTTTACCTCGTTCCTGTGGATCATTCCCGTGCTTTCCTTTGTCACTAACATGGTGTTCCAGATCTACACCATGATCTATCAGAAAAAGACCACGGGCCAAAAGCAGCAGGGCTGCATGATGGTGATGATGTTCGTCCTGCCGCTGATCAGCGTCTGGTGGGCCTATACCATGCCTGCGGCCGTAGGTTTTTACTGGGTCATTTCCAGCCTGGCCAGCTTTGCGCAGAGCATTATCACCAACAAGTATTTCAGCTTGAACCATATGACCGCCATGAGCGAGGCCCAGCGTGTGGTAACGCTGGAGCTGGCGGAAGCCGCGGTGCGGCCCCTGCCGGTGGCGGCCCAGAAGGAGATTGCCGAGCGGCTCAGCGCCGGCCCCCAGCAGAAGCAACAAAAGGAAGGCGGCAAGCAGCAGAAGGGCCAGAAAAAGAAAAAGTCCGCTTCGCCGGATTCCAGCTCTTACATCGGAAACAAAAAATAGCCGCAGGGCTGATTTTTGAAATATAGAATGTCAGAATATTACGGCTGAAAGGAAGATTGTCATGATCAAGGAAGCTGTAGCCCAGGGCGCTACCATTCCCGAGGCGTTCGCCAGCGCCTGTCAAGAGCTGGGCGTGGACACCACCGAGGCGGAGATCGAGGTCCTGGAAGAGCCCACGAAAAAGGCCTTTGGCCTGTTTGGCGGAAAGCCCGCCAAGGTCAGGGCGTATATCGAGATTCCCGAGAACAAGGACCCCGCCGAGGAGACCGCGGCCTATCTGAAAAAAGTGCTGAAGGAAATGGGCCTGCCCAACGTGGAGGCCGAGATCACCCGGGAAGAGTCCGGTGCCAACATCAGCCTGAGCGGCGAAGACATCGGCTTTATCATCGGCCACAGGGGAGAAACCTTGGACGCCCTGCAGTATCTGGCTTCCCTGGTCGCCAATCATGTGGACGAGTCCTATTACCGCATTACGCTGGACGTGGGAAACTACCGCGAAAAGCGGAAGGAGACTTTGGAAGCTCTGGGCAGGAGAATGGCTCTCCGCGCCGTGAAGAGCGGCCGGAATTCCTCTTTAGAGCCCATGAATCCCTACGAGCGCAGGATCATTCACACCGCCGTACAGGCCGTGGAGGGCGCCAAATCCTGGAGCGAAGGGGAAGATCTGGCCCGTCACGTGGTCATCGGACCCGAGGGCGGCGAGCGTCCCCAGCGCAGGGACAACCGCAGAGGCGGCCGGGACAACGGCCGCAGGGGCGGCGGAGACAGGCGGGGCCCCCGGCCTCCCAGAAGCGGTTCCGGTCCCCGTACGGATAACGCTCCCAGGGCGGAAGGCCCCAAGTCGGACAATCCCGGCGCTCCCATTTACGGAAAGATCGAAGTTAAAAAATAAGCAGTAAAGGGGGGTTGTCTTTTTGGCAGCCCCTTTTTTGTAAAGGGAGAATCCCCATGGGAATGGAAACAAGGAAACTTCCGGAGCAGGGCCGCACCATTGCGGCTGTTTCTACCGCGTACGCTCCCGGCGGCATTGGAATTGTACGAATTTCCGGACAGTCCGCTCGGGCTGTGGCAGACAGGGTGTTCCGGGCGAAAAGCGGCAGGCCGGTGGCGGAAATGAAGGGCTACACGGCGGCCCTGGGCGAGGCTTACACCTCCGGCGGCGAAAAGCTGGACGACGTGGTGGCCCTGGTGTTTGCCGCGCCTAAAAGCTATACCGGAGAGGACGTGGTAGAGCTTTCCTGCCACGGCGGCCTGTACGTGACCCGCCGGCTGCTCCGGGAGGTGCTGGAGGCGGGGGCGTCCCCCGCGGGTCCCGGCGAGTTTACCCGGCGGGCCTTTCTCAACGGGAAAATGGACCTCACCCAGGCGGAAGCCGTCATGCAGCTGATCGGAGCCCGGGGAGAACAGGCCGCCCGGGCGGCCGAGGCAGGCAGCAGCGGGGCCCTTTCCCAGCGGGTAGCTGCCACCCGGGCTTCCCTGGCAAAGCTTGCTGCACATTTGGCGGCCTGGGCGGATTTTCCGGAGGAGGACGTGCCTGCCCTGGAAGAGAGCCAGCTTCTCAGGGCGCTTGAGGAGATCCAGAGGGAGCTTTCCGCCCTGGACGCCACCTTTGACCGGGGCAGGGTGTTCCGGGAAGGCGTGGACACCGTCATTGCGGGGCGGCCCAACGCGGGAAAATCTACCCTGATGAACCTGCTTTCCGGCCAGCAGCGCTCCATTGTGACAGAGTATGCCGGCACCACCCGGGACATCGTAGAAGAAACGGTGCAGCTGGGCGGCATCCCCCTGCGGCTGGCGGACACAGCTGGCTTGCGGCAGACCGATGACCCGGTGGAGCAGATCGGGGTGGCGGCGGCCCGAGAGCGGCTGAAAACCGCTCAGCTGATCCTGGCGGTGTTCGACGCTTCCCAGGAGCTGTCCCAGGAGGAGCTTTCCTGGGTGGAAGAGCTTCCCCCCGACAGGACGATCCTGCTGATCAACAAATCCGATCTGCCCAAGGTTTTGGACACCAAAAGGCTGGAAGCCGCTTTTCCCCATTTTCTTTTCTTTTCCGCCTTGTCCGGAGAAGGATTGGAGGCTCTGGATCAAAAGGTCTCCGAGCTTTTGGGGACGAAAGACTTTGCCCCCAATCAAGGCGTGCTGTTTACGGAGCGCCAGAGAAACGATGTGCTCCGGGCTTTGGAGGCGGTAAAGGAGGCGGAGCAGGCCCTGCGTTCCGGCCTTACCCTGGACGCCGCCACCGTCTGTATCGAGGACGCTCTTGCCGCCCTCTATTCCCTGACGGGAGAAAATGTTTCCGACGAGATCATCGACCGGGTATTTGAGGAATTCTGCGTGGGGAAATAATCCACAGTCCGCCCGGCAAAAGCCCCGAAATCTATGAAATAAAGAATGGTGCGTATAACATGGACACATATCAGGCCGGAACAATCGACGTGGCAGTGATCGGCGCGGGACATGCAGGGATAGAAGCCGGCCTGGCCGCTGCCCGGCTGGGCTGCGAGACCGTGGTGTTTACCATCAACCTGGACGCCGTGGGGAACTGCCCCTGCAACCCCAGTATCGGCGGCACGGCCAAAGGACACCTTGTCCGTGAGATCGACGCCCTGGGCGGAGAGATGGGCCGCACCGCCGACGCGTGCACCCTGCAGAGCCGAATGCTGAACCTGGGCAAGGGCCCGGCAGTTCATTCCCTGCGGGCCCAGATCGACAGGAACAAATACTCTCAAACCATGAAGCATTGCTTGGAAACCTGTGAAAATTTGCAGCTTCGCCAGGCGGAGGTGGTTTTTCTAAAGCCGGAAAACGGCCGGTGGCGTTTAACCACCCGGCTGGGGGCGGAGTATGACGCCGGAGCGGTGATCCTTGCCACAGGCACCTTTTTAGGCGGCAGGATCTTTGTGGGAGAGGTTTCTTACGAAAGCGGCCCGGACGGCATGTTTCCCGCCGCTTTTCTGCCCGATTCCCTCCGGGAGCTGGGCATTTCCCTGCGGCGCTTTAAAACCGGCACCCCTGCCCGGGTGCTCCGGTCCTCCATCGACTTTTCGGAACTGGAACTGCAGGAGGGCGACGAGCCGGTGGTTCCTTTTTCCTACGATACGGAGGAAGCCCCGAAAAACGCGGCGGTCTGCCATGTGAGCTGGACCAACGACGACACGAAGAAAGTCATTCTGGAAAACATTCACCGTTCTCCCCTGTATGCCGGGGTGATTGAGGGCATTGGCCCCCGATACTGTCCCAGCATTGAGGACAAGATCATGCGCTTTCCCGACAAGCCCCGGCACCAGCTTTTCATCGAACCCTGCGGCTTAAATACCGAGGAAATGTATTTGCAGGGTATGAGCTCTTCTCTGCCGGAGGACGTGCAGCTTGCCTTTTATCACACCATCAAAGGGCTGGAGCACGTCCAGATCATGCGGACGGCCTATGCCATTGAATACGACTGCTGCGACCCGCTGCAATTAAGCGCCACCCTGGAATTCCGGGACTTTCCCGGCCTGTACGGCGCGGGCCAGTTCAACGGCAGCTCCGGCTATGAGGAAGCCGCCGCCCAGGGGTTGATCGCCGGGATCAACGCCGCCAGGAAGCTGCAGGGAAAAGAAAGCTTTACTCTGGACCGGGCAAGCTCCTATATCGGCACGCTGATCGACGATCTGATCACCAAGGGGGTAAACGATCCCTACCGTATGATGACCTCCCGTTCGGAATACCGGCTGGTACTGCGGCAGGACAACGCCGACGAGCGCCTTACTCCCCTGGGCCGGGAACTGGGGCTGATTTCCGACAGCCGGTGGGAAAAGTTCCTCCATAAACAGGAGCTGAAGCAGCAAGAGCTGAAGCGGGCCTTTTCTACCGTTTTTTCGCCCACAGAACGGCTCAATGACATTCTTGTTTCACATGAAACATCGCCGGTTTCCACCGGAATAAAGCTGTCCGAACTGCTGCGCCGGCCCCAGATCACCTATGAAGACCTGACGGAGATCGACACAACCCGGCCGGATCTGCCCAAAGCCGTGCTGGAAAGCGTGGAGATCGAGCTGAAATACGAGGGATATATCCGGCGGCAGACAGCGGATATTGAGGAAATGCGCCGGGTGGAACAGAAGCTTCTACCCCCGGGGATCGACTATCACGAGATCAAGGGCCTGCGGCTGGAAGCCATCGAGAAGCTTTCCAAGGTTCGGCCGGAAAATGTGGGGCAGGCGGGAAGGATCTCCGGAGTGAGCCCGGCGGACATTTCCGTGCTGCTGATCTGGCTGGCAAAGGAAAAGGGAGGGGAGAACACATGAACTGGAAAGAGGATTTCATCGCGCTGGCAAAGCAGGCGGGGGTAAAGGTGACTCCTGCCCAGGCGGTTCAGTTTGAAACCTATCTGCGCCTGCTGCTGGAGTGGAATGAAAAGATCAACCTCACCGCCATCACCGATCCCATGGAAGTGGCGGAAAAGCATTTTGTGGACAGCCTGACCCTTCTCAGCCACTGCAAGCTGAAGGAGGGCGCCAAGCTGATCGATGTGGGCACCGGGGCGGGGTTTCCCGGAATTCCCTTGAAGATCCTGCGGCCGGACCTGCAGCTTACTCTGCTGGACAGCCTCAATAAGCGCCTCACGTTTTTGGGGGAGGTGTGCTCTGCCCTGGGGATCGAAGCCCAGAGGGTTCACAAGCGGGCCGAGGAAGCGGGGCTGGACCACAAAATGCGGGAAGGCTTTGACATAGCGGTGGCCCGGGCCGTGGCGCCCCTTAATGTACTTTGCGAGTACTGCCTTCCCCTGGTAAAAATGAAAGGATTTTTCATTGCGATGAAGGGCCCCGGTGCGGCGGAAGAGCTGTCTGGAGCGGGAAACGCCCTGGAGTTGCTGGGGGGCACCGATGTGGAAACAGTATCGCTTACCCTGCCCACGGCGGGAGAGCGGAACCTTGTCATCGTGCAGAAAAAGCAGTTTACGCCGAAAGGTTATCCCCGTCACGGCGGGACCATTGTAAAGCACCCGCTGTAAGAAGTTTCGTTGTTCGTTAAGTAGCTCAAGGAAAAATCTAACGTGCCTGCACTTTGCAGGGAGGAGCGATTTCATGAATTTAAGTTTCAGGAAGCCTGCCGTGGAAGAACTGGACGCCCTGGACCGGGTGATGATGGTCATTTCCGACGGGCCGGCTGACCGGGCGAAAATGAAAGCATTGGTGGAAAAGATCCATGCCGACCCCCAGAAATATCTGCTTGCCGCCTTTGACGAAGCCGGCGTTCTCTGCGGCAGCCTGCTGGGCGTGGTCTTCGAGGATATCTGCGGCGACGGCCGGCCCATTCTGCTCGTCGAAAATGTGGCGGTGCTGCCGGAATATCAGGGAAAAGGCGTGGGAAAAGCCATGTTCCGGGAGATTGAGGCCTGGGGCAGAGAGCAGAACTGTCACTATGAAATTCTCGTTTCCGGCAACCAGCGCACGGGCGCCCACAAATTCTACCGGGCCCTGGGTTTTGAAGAAGTCAAAGGGTTTAAAAAGTATTTATAAAGAGGGGACGGTTATGCTGAAAAAAGGGGATACGATCGGCGTTTTTTCCTCCTCTTATCCCTTTACGGCGATTGCGCCGGAAGCGGCAAAAAGCGCCGCCGCGTTTTTGGAAAAAGAGGGGTACCACGTCAAGCTGGGAAAGCTTGCAGGAAAGAAAGACTGTTATCGCTCTGGAACAGCGCAGGAACGGGCAGAGGAACTCAATGAACTGATCCGCGATCCCGCTGTAAGCTGTATAATGGCAGCCGGAGGAGGCATGGTTTCCAACGCTCTGCTGCCGTATCTGGACTATGAGGCGATTAAGGCTTGCCCTAAGCCTATCATTGGGCATTCGGATATTACGGCACTGTTGCTGGGGATCTATCAGAAAACCGGGCTTATTACCTACTATGGCCCCAATTTTGTGTCAACCTTCGGGCAAAAGCCTCCGTTTCTCGATTTTTCCCTTTCCAGCTTAGAGCAGGCGCTAGGAGACAGTCATAACTTTATCTGCCGAAAGCCGCCGTTCTTTTCCGATGAATTGACTGACTGGGGAAGGGAAATCCCCACTAAAAAGGAATTGCCCAACCAATGGGTTACGGTACTGCCCGGGACTGCGGAGGGAAGATTGCTGGGAGGGAATTTGAACACCATCAGCGGAATGATGGGAAGCCCCTACATGCCCGAATTTCGGCGCGGTGATATTCTGTTCCTGGAGGATACGGAAAAGTTTGCCGCCCATGCGGAGCGGTATTTTTCAATGCTGAAGCTGTGCGGCGTGTTCGATAAGGTTGGCGGCATTATTTTGGGAAAGCATCGAAAATTCGACGATCAGGGAACAAACAAGACCTGGGCGGAGATCCTTTTAGAGGTGCTGAACGGGCAGCGGCTCCCAATTTTGGCGGAAGTGGATTGCTGCCATACAATTCCTATGCTTACCCTGCCCATTGGAGGAATTCTTCGAATGGATGCGGAAAAACAGGAGCTTACAATTATAAAAGGGGTTTAAGAAAGTATTTTCAAAAAGCTTTAGGAAACGGCAAGAGAAAGAATAATATTTCGGTAAGCTTTCCAGTGTATTCTGATTTTCAGAAATTGAAATGGAAAGAGGAAGGAAAATGAAAAAGCTTACAGCAATTTTGGCCGCCGTTTTTTTGATGATTTTTGCTTTTGGCGCCTGCGCCAGCGAGAATGAAAATGCTTTTACGGTCAAGGTCCTCTGCCAGAGCAGGGAAATCTATCAGATCTTTTGGACCTGCTATCTGGACGGCGAGCCTTGCGGAAGGGGCGGAATGGCCGATCTGGAGGGAAATGAGATCACGGAACAAACCGACCTGACGCTAAGCTTCTCCAAGGATTATTTTGAGGGAAAGGAAGATGTGAGCGGCTTTTCCATCGATTTTTCTCCCTACGGGAAAAACGACACTTCAGAGATTTTCACCACGGAGCCTGTGAAAATTTCTGCGGAGTATGGGAAAACGTATACGATCCTGTTTTCTGGCGACAGAACCGCTGGATTTCAGGCAACCCTTCAAACGGATTAAATTGACAGAGGAGAAAACCGGCCCGCGGCAGGCCGGTTTTTCATGTTAAATCTAAGAATATTTTTCCCGAAGACTTTTTTCTACAAACCTCGCCCTTTCCCTGTGGTAAACTTCTCCTTGCAAGGGAGGGACAGGCTGTGTTTCAAAAAGAGAAGCTGAAATTGACCCGCCTGCCGGTGGGGAAGATTCTGCCCAATCCCTCGCAGCCCCGAAAGCTGTTTCGGGAGGACGAGCTTATGAGCCTGGCCCAAAGCATTCGGGAAAACGGCCTGCTGCAGCCGGTCACGGTGCGCAAAGAAAGCGGAGCCTATTTTCTGGTGGCCGGGGAACGGCGGCTGCGGGCCTGCAAAATTGCCGGGCTGAAAGAAATTCCGGTAATCCTTACCGACTGCGCCGCCCAGGACAGCGCCGTGCTGGCGCTGATCGAAAACCTGCAGCGCAAGGATCTGCAGATGTTCGAGCAGGCCAACGCCATTGTAAACCTGCTGCGGGAATGGCAGATCACCCAGGAGGAAGCCGCCAAACGGCTGGGTATGAGCCAGTCCTATCTGGCCAATAAGATCCGGCTTTTAAAGCTGAGCCAGGAGGAGCAGGCGGAGATCCTGGAGCACGGCCTTACCGAGCGCCACGCCCGGGCCCTGCTGCGGATTGACGACATGACCCTGCGGCAGAAGGTGCTCCGCACAGCCATCGAACGGGGGCTGAACGTCGCCCAGACCGAAGAGCTGGCCGCAGCGGCCCTGCACCCAAAGGAAGCAAAGAAAAAAGCCAGACGTACCTTTATCGCAAAGGATATCCGGCTTTTCATCAATACCATAGACCATGCGGTAGACGCCATGAAGACCGCGGGAATAGAAGCGCACACCGAAAAGAAGGAAACGGAAGAGTACATCGAGTGTACCGTGCGCATTCCCAAGCTTGCTGCCGGAAAAAGCGCCTGAAATTCCGGCAGCCCCAAAACAGAGTACAAGTATAACCCATTCCCTTATTCATTTCCCACAGGAAGAGCTGGCCGGTTTCCCCCGGCCGGCTCTTCCGCTTTTTGCTTTTCAAAGGTTTCATGTGAAACATTCCGTTGAAAACATAAGAAAAATGGGAAAACAGCGGCTTTCCTCTTCCCTTTCAAAAGATTTTGTGATATGATGATAGCCATAGCAAACGCACTTAAACCGATTTTTAAGCTTGGCGGATTTGCTGGCCGGTTTAAAAGAGGCATTTTGCCTCTTTTAAACTGTGTTAACCAATCAAGCACAAGAGACAGGGAGGAGATCCCATGGGAAAGATCATTGCTGCCGCGAACCAGAAGGGCGGCGTGGGGAAAACCACCACGGCCGTCAACTTGGCGGCGGCTTTGGGCGATAAGGGGAACCGGGTGCTGCTGGTAGACGCGGACCCCCAGGGCAACACCACCAGCGGTGTGGGCGTGGACAGGCGCAGCTGTCCGGTGAGCATTTACGAGGTCATCGTCAGCGGCGAGAAAGCCAGGGACGCCATTGTAAAAACCGCCTTCAAAAATCTGGACCTGGTGCCCAGCAACATGGACCTGGCAGCCGCGGAGATTGAACTTGCGTCCCGGGCCAGCCGGGAAGATACGTTGAAAAACGCCATGGCTCCCGTGCGGGCAGACTACGACTTTATCATCATCGACTGCCCTCCGTCCCTGGGATTGATCACCACCAACGCCTTAACGGCGGCAGATACGATTTTAATCCCCATTCAATGCGAATACTATGCGCTGGAGGGGTTGTCCCAGCTGATGAACACCGTGCGCCGGGTCAAGCGCCAGTACAACGAGCACCTGGATATCGAAGGCGTGCTGCTGACCATGTACGACGGCAGATTGAACCTGACCCAGCAGGTGGTGGAGGAAGTGAAGAAGTACTTCCCCCGGAAGGTATTCAAAACCACGATCCCGCGGACGGTGCGTTTGTCCGAGGCCCCCGGCTTTGGACAGCCCGTGCTGTATTACGACAAAACTTCCCGGGGTGCGGAAGCCTATGGGGAGCTGGCCGAGGAAGTTTTGAAGAACAATAAGTAAGGAAAATTCGGAAAAAGGATGTGCGAGGGACATGAAAAAACGGGGCTTGGGGAAAGGGCTGGACGCCATTTTTGCGGAGAACGACCAGTCGGCGGCGGAAGGCGCTATCCAGGTAAAGATCAGCGAGATTGAACCCAACCGGGAGCAGCCCAGAAAAGAATTTGACAGCGCGGCCCTCAGCGAGCTGGCCGATTCCATTGCGCAGCACGGCGTGCTGCAGCCGCTGTTGCTGCGTCCCATGATCAGCGGCGGGTACCGTATCGTGGCCGGCGAGCGCCGGTGGAGGGCCTCCCGAATGGCAGGGCTTACCGAGGTGCCGGCGGTCATTCGGGAAATGTCCGACGCGGAGGAAATGCTGTTTGCCTTAATTGAGAATCTGCAGCGGGAGGACCTGACGCCGCTGGAAGAAGCCCGGGGCTACCGGACGCTGATCGAGACCCAGGGCTTTACCCAGGAAGAAGCCTCGCAGGCAGTGGGGAAGTCCCGCCCGGCGGTGACCAATGCCCTGCGGCTTTTGAACCTGCCGGAGGACATTCAGGAAATGCTGGAGCAGGGAGAACTCTCGGCGGGCCACGCCAGAACTTTGCTGAGCTTTAAAAATGAAGAGGACATGCGGCTGGGCGCCCAAAAGGCAAAGCAGGGCGCGTCTGTCCGAGAGCTGGAGAATATGGCCAAGCGCTTGAACGAGAGGAAAGAGGCGGTGCCGCGATCTACCAAGCGCAACCGGTACTTTGAGGAGGCTCAGCTTGCCGTGGGCGAGTGTCTGGGCCGAAAGGTAAAGGTTGCGGGAACCGGAAAGAAAGGCACCCTGCAGATCGAGTTCTACGGCGAAGAGGATCTGCGGAACCTGCTGGGCCAGCTGAAGCTGGATCAAAACGGCTGACGGTCCTTCGCGGAGCGGGCTTTCGCAAAGCACACAGCATGCAGTCGGAGTAAAAGTTCTTTGGTCTCTTTCTTTCAGGGAAAGAGGAGAACAAAAAGATGAAAGCTTTGGCCTCGCGGAGCAAGCTTTGCAAAGCGCACAGCGTGCAGTCGGAATAAAAGTTCTTTGGCCGCTTTCTTTCAAGAAAGCGGAAAGAAAGGAAAGGAAAAAAGTATTATGCTGGATATAAAACTGGTAAGAATAAACCCTGAATTGGTAAAGGAAAACATTAAAAAGAAATTCCAGGACGAGAAACTGCCGCTGGTGGACGAAGTTCTGGAATTGGACGCCCAGTTCCGGGCCTCCAAGGCCCGGGGAGACGAGCTGCGCCAGCAGCGCAACACCATCAGCAAAGAGATCGGTAAGCTGATGAAGGAAGGAAAAAAGGACGAGGCAGAGGAGACCAAGCGCAAGGTGGCGGAAATTGCCGACGAGCTTGCCGCCATGGAGCAGAAGGAAGCGGAGATGACCGACGAGATCAAAAAGCGCATGATGGTCATTCCCAACCTGATCGATGACTCGGTGCCTATCGGCCGTGACGACAGCGAAAACGTAGAGGTGGAGCGGTTCGGCGAGCCCGTAGTGCCCGATTACGAAGTGCCCTATCACACCGATATTATGGAGAAATTTTCCGGCATCGACCTGGATAGTGCCCGGAAGACCAGCGGCAACGGCTTTTACTATCTGATGGGCGATATTGCCCGGCTCCATTCCGGCATTCTTTCCTATGCCCGGGACTTTATGATCGACAAGGGCTTTACCTACTGCGTGCCGCCCTTTATGATCCGCAGCGACGTGGTCACCGGCGTGATGAGCTTTGCCGAAATGGAAAACATGATGTACAAGATCGAGGGGGAGGACCTGTACCTTATCGGCACCAGCGAGCACAGCATGATCGGCAAATTTATCGATACCATTCTGCCGCCCGAATCCCTGCCCCGTACCCTGACCAGCTACTCCCCCTGCTTCCGGAAAGAGGTGGGCGCCCACGGCATTGAAGAGCGGGGCGTGTACCGCATTCACCAGTTTGAAAAGCAGGAAATGATCGTAGTCTGCGAGCCCCAGGACAGTATGGAATGGTTCCATAAGCTGTACAGCTATACCGTAGAGCTGTTCCGCAGCATGGACATTCCCGTGCGTACTTTGGAGTGCTGCTCCGGAGACCTGGCAGACCTTAAAGTGAAATCCATCGACGTGGAGGCCTGGTCTCCCCGCCAGAAGAAATATTTCGAGGTGGGCAGCTGCTCCAACCTGGGCGACGCCCAGGCAAGACGGCTGGGTATTCGCATCAAGGGGGCCTACGGCAATTACTTCGCCCACACCCTGAACAACACTGTGGTGGCCCCGCCCCGCATGCTCATCGCTTTTTTGGAAAACAACCTGCAGGCAGACGGCAGCATCAAAATTCCCGAGGCGCTGCGGCCTTATGTGGGAAACAAGGACGCCATTCGGTAAAGCAGCTTTCGATCGGTAATATCCCAATAAAAAGGAGCCCCCTTTATGCTGACCCTGCAAACGCCCGATGTCCTGCTGCAATACGACGAAAAAAGCGGCAGCGTCCAAACCCTTAATTGCCGGGGCAAAAGCTATTCCGGCGCAAAAACCGGGATTTTCCGCCTGGCCCTGCGGGACTCGGCGGGGGAACAGACCCGCTGGAGCGTGGAGGACATGCCCCTTACTTGCTGTGAAGGGGACGAAAACGGGTTTCGAGCCGTGTATGAAAACAGCGCGGCGGCGGTAACCGTTTCCGCTTCCCTTGCCGAGGAAGAACTCCGCTGGCGGGCGGCCGCAGAGGTGAAAAACGGCGGCGCTCTGGAATGGATCGACTTTCCCAGGATCGCCGTGCCCAACGACCTGAAGGACAGCGGGGGCGCCGGCAGGATCCTTTGGGGCTTCAATGAAGGCGTGCTGGTGGACGATCTTTCCTTTAAGGAAAGCCCCAACGGATACGGAAAATTTGAGGAGCCGGGATATCCCACCCACCCTACGGCCCACCTGTATCCCGCCATCGTCCAAACCCAGTTCCTGGCGTATCTGATAGAAACAGAAGGGCTGTATCTGGGCGCCCACGACCCGGAGCACAACCTGAAGGGGATCGATTTTTACCCCGAGGGGGGCGGGATTCTGCTGCATCTGCGCAATTACTGCGGCTGCGGCTACGGTCAAGCCTATAAGCAGCCCTATGACACGGTGCTGACCTTTTTCCGGGGCGATTGGCACGACGCCGCTCAAATTTACCGGGATTGGTTTGAAAGCAGCAAAAAACAGGACTTTGTGCCCATTGAGGAAAACCCCGGACTGCCCGACTGGTACGGTCAGTCCCCCGTGGTGGTGACCTATCCGGTCCGGGGCACCTACGATACCTCCCCCATGGAACCCAATAAGCTGTTCCCCTACTGCAATGCCATGGAGCATATCCGGCGGCTGGAGGAGGAGCTGGGCAGCAGGCTTTTGGTGCTGCTGATGCACTGGGAGGGCACGGCCCCCTGGGCGCCGCCCTATGTGTGGCCCCCTTACGGCGGGGAAGAGGAGCTGAAAAAGTTTATCGACGCCCTTCATGAACGGGGGGACCTGCTGGGCCTGTACTGCAGCGGCATCGGCTGGACCCAGTACAGCAAGCTGGTGGACGGCTACAGCCGGGAAGACGAATTCCGGGAAAAGCAGCTGGAAAAGGTCATGTGCCGCTCTCCCAAGCAGGAGCTTCCCTACAGCGCCGTGGTGCCTTTTATCCGGGCGGGCTTTGACATGTGCCCCTCACAGCCCTTTACCACCGAGGTCATGCGCCGGGAAGTGCGCCATATGGTAGACGCCGGCGCCGACTATATCCAGCTGCTGGACCAGCAGCATGGCGGCACCTCTTATTTCTGCTACAGCAAGGACCACGGCCACCCGCCCGTGCCGGGCAAATGGCAGGTAGACGCTATGAAAGACCTGATGAAGGCTGTCAAGCAGGACGCGGGCAAGGTGCTGCTGGGCACGGAATCCGCAGCGGCGGAAAGCTATATTCCCTATCTGCCTTTCAGCGACAACCGTTTCGAGATCAACTACTCCGTGGGAAAGCCGGTGCCGTTGTACGCCTACCTGTTCCACGAATACGTCAACAATTTCATGGGCAACCAGGTGTGGACCCAGGGGCACATCAATTTTGAAAAGGACCCTGGAAACGTGCTGGAGCGCCTGGCCTATTCCTTTACGGCGGGGGATATGCTCACCGTGGTGCTCAACCAGGACGGCGCCATCAACTGGTGCTGGGACTGCGACCAGTACGTTCACACCCTGCCGGAGCAGGAGAGCATCAAGGCCCTGATCCGCAATTTAAACGGCTGGCGGCAGGGGAAGGGAAAAAAGTATCTTCACACCGGGAAAATGGTAAAGCCCCTTCCTGTTGACTGCCCCTGCCACGTGGTCCACTGCGTGGTGGACGACCACGAGACGGAGATCGATGGGATCCATACCAGCGCCTGGCTTGCCGCCGACGGCAGCTTCGGCCAGTTTCTTGTCAATTATCACACCGAGGAAAAAACCTGCACCGTCACCCTGCCGGAAGGAAAATTCCGGCTGTGCACGGAAAAGGAAAGCTGCGGATACCTTTCCGCCGGGGCCCATGAGATCGCCGTGCCGGCCCTGTCCGCCCTGCTGCTGGAAAAAAGATAAACAAAGTTCCCACTCCAAAGCGGAGTGGGAACTTTTATTCAGGGCAACTGATAGGTCTTGTTCGGCCGTTCCCGAGAGGGATTCCCCGGGGCGAAGTATTCCCCAGACCAGTAGGTATACGCGGGTATCTCACCCTTGATCACCGGGTCCTCTGGATCGGTGATATTGTCCGCGTATTTGGCGGTAAAGTGGTACCGCAGGTCTCCGCCGGGGGCCAAAAAGCGGATCTGCCAATCGACCCTAGGGCAGCTTTTCCGATAGCTTTCGTCCATAAAGTTTTCCCGCAGGTCCCTTATCACCGCCAAAATATCCGACTCTTCGATGGACAAGGTCTGAAAGGTGATCCGGCAGTCCCCATAGAGCTGGTCTATGGTCACGTCGTTGAGAAAGCGGTGGTTTTCAAGGGCTTCGTCCGCAAACTG
>CAZBDS010000008.1:0-7751 GCA_964490735.1 uncultured Acutalibacter sp.
CCCACGGCACCGACGTGTGGCTGGGCAACGCCCAGGAGCTGATCCGGAACAAGACCTGCACCATTTCAGAGGTCATCGGTACCCGTGACAGCATTATGACCTACCTTTTGAACAAGGGCCTGGAGCCGAAGATGGCTTTCAAGATCATGGAGATCACCCGAAAGGGCAAGGCCAGCAAGCTCTTGACAGAGGAACACATCAACGCCATGAAGGAGCACAAGGTGCCCCAGTGGTATATCGACTCCTGCTTTAAGATCAAGTATATGTTCCCCAAGGCCCACGCGGCGGCCTACATGATCTCTGCCCTGCGGCTGGCCTGGTACAAGGTCCACCGGCCCTTGGAATTTTACGCCGCTTACTTTACCGTGCGCAGCGAGGATTTTGACGGGGCGCTGGCCATGCAGGGCCGCGACGCCGTCAGACAGCATATGCGGGAGCTGGATATGAAGATCAAGAACCGGGAAGCCTCCGCCAAGGAAGAGGGAGAATTCGGCACTTTGCAGATCACCAACGAAATGCTGGCCCGGGGCATTGAGCTGCTGCCCGTGGACATCTATAAGTCCCACGCGGTGAAATTCCAGACAGAGGACGGTAAGATCCGCCTGCCCTTCTGTTCGCTTGCCGGCGTGGGCGACTCTGCGGCGGAAAGCCTGATGAATGCCCGGGAGGGCGGGGAAGAGTACATTTCCATCGACGATTTGCAGTCCCGGGCCAAGGTGTCCAGTGCGGTTATCGAAACGCTCCGCAGCGTGAATGCCTTAAACGGCCTGCCGGAAAGCAGCCAGATCACGCTGTTCTGAACCTTTTTCCGTCAAGATTTTTAAAATGAACTGGTTTTGAATGAGAAAGGAGCTCCCATGATCAAATTAACAAAGCCCGCAAGGCTGCGGCAGGGCGACACGATAGCGGCCATTTCTATTTCCGGCGGCCGCGCCGGAGACAGCGACATGCTTTGGCGTTATGAGTTGGGGAAAAAACGGCTGGAGGAATGCTTTGGCCTGCATGTGGTGGAAACACCTCACGCTCTTCGCGGCAGCGATTATTTGTATCGGAACCCTGAGGCCCGCGCAGAGGATTTGGCCTGGGCCCTGAAAAATCCGCAGGTAAAGGGAATTGTTGCCAACATGGGCGGCGACGACGCCTATCGTTTGCTGCCCTATATCGATTTTAAAGCCATTCGGGATAATCCCAAAATATTTCTTGGCTACTCAGATATCACCACCGTGTGCGCCTACTTTACATATGCCGGTGTGATGAGCTATTATGGCCCGAACCTGCTTACGCCAATTGCCCAGCCGGGCAGTTTGGACAACTATACGAAAAACGCGATGTACAAAGCGCTGTTTTCAAATGAACCGATTGGCCCGGTAGAGCCTTGTCCCCAATACACACAGATCGAGTGGCAGAATAAACCGGAAGAGGATATTCTCTGGCAGGATAATCCCGGCTATCAGCTTCTTCAGGGGCAGGGGACAGTGCGCGGAAGGCTGCTGGGCGGCTGCCTGGGGCCCTTGCAGCAGATTATGGGAACAGAAATCTTTCCCGAGAGAGGCGATTGGGAAGGGTGTATTCTGTTTATTGAAAATGGTTCTCCCTATGGAAGCGCCCTGGCGGGGCTCCATGGATGGCGGGCATTGGCAGCCTGCGGCGCATTGGAAAAATGCGCCGGCCTTATCACTACTGCCATGAACGAGGAGGAAAAGCAGATTCTGCAAAAAGTGTTGAGGTATGAGCTTCACCGGGAAGAGCTGCCCGTGCTGGTCAATGTGGACTTTGGACACCGCACGCCCATGACGGTGCTGCCCTTGGGCGCCCTGGCGGAAATAGACTGCGAACGTATGGCGCTGACAATATTGGAGTAATGCTTTTCTTTGATCTTTCTATCAGGGCTTGACAAATGAGTCCTGATAATTTATTATAGTAGCACGCTAAAGCAAATGGGGAGGCAGCCATGAAATCTTTCAGCAAGGTAACGCCGGAAGGCACGCGGGATATCCTTTTTGAAGAAAGCCGCGCCCAGCGGGAAGCCCAGGCGCGGCTTTCCCGCATTTTTTCCCTGCGGGGCTATCACGAGGTCATCACCCCCGGCCTGGAATATTACGATGTGTTCAGCCTGCCGGAGGAAGTGATCCCCCAGCAGGAAATGTACAAGACCACCGACAACCACGGCAGGCTTTTGGTCTTCCGGCCGGATTCCACCCTGCCCATTGCCCGCATGGCCGCCTCCCGGCTGCAAAACCGGCCCCGGCCCCTGCGCCTCTTCTACGACCAGCGGATCTACCGGAACCGCCCCGACCTTTCCGGCCGCAGCGATGAGTGCGCCCAGATGGGCATCGAGCTGCTGGGGGCGTCTGGACTGCGGGCCGATCTGGAGGCCATCTCCACGGCGGTGGAGGCGCTGGAAGCCTGCGTATCGGATTTTCGGGTGGAGATCGGCCACGCCGGGTTCTTCCGGGCCCTGTCAGAACAGCTTCCCCTTGCGCCGGAAGCCAGGGAAGCGGTGCGGGACGCTATCGAGACAAAAAACTATGGGGCTCTCAGCGAGCTGCTGGACCCCTTGGGCGACGGCCCGGCCATTCAGGCCATGAAGCGCCTGCCCCGGCTGTTCGGCGGGGAAGAGGTGCTGGAAGAGGCTGAGCAGTGGTGTGCCGGCGGCGAGACCGCGGAAATGCTTGCTTACCTCAAGGAGCTTTATCGTGCTCTGGAAAAGCTAGGGCTGGGAAACCGGCTCATGGTGGACTTAGGTCTAGTACAGCGCAACGACTACTACACCGGCGTGGTGTTCAGCGCCTATGTGCAGGATCTGGGCGGCGCGGTGGTGCTGGGCGGCCGGTATGACAAGCTGTGCGAGCGGTTCGGTTCTCCCATGCCGGCGGTGGGTTTTGCCCTGGATCTGGACGCGGTGGCGGCCCTCATGCCGGAAAGCGAGGGGGCCTTTGCACCTCCTGTCCTGATCTTCGGTGAACCCGGATACGAGACCCAGGCCCAGAAGCTGGCGGCGGAATACGTCCAAAAGGGACTGCGCTGCGAGTGTTCTGTCTTCCCCAGCTGGGAGGAAAGCCTTTCTTACGCCTTGGAAACGGGCGTTACAAAGGCCGTCCGCGTGGGGGAGCGTACAGAGGAGATTGACCTGAAGGGAGGCGCAGCGCTGTGAAACCTTTGCGGATCGCCCTGACCAAGGGCAGATTGGAAAAGTCCACAGTGGCCCTGCTGCAGCAGGCCGGCTTTGACTGCTCGGCCCTGCTGGAAAAGGGAAGAAAGCTGATCCTGCCGGTGGGCGGGGGACTGCAGGTGGTGCTGGCAAAAGCGCCGGACGTCATTACCTATGTAGAGCACGGCGTCTGCGATTTGGGCGTGGTGGGCAAGGACGTCATCATGGAGCACGGCGGCAGCTTTTTTGAAATATTGGACCTTGGCTTCGGGAAGTGCGGGTTTGCCCTGGCTGCCCCCAAGGACGCCGACTTTTACGGCGGTTACCGGAGCAAGACGGTGGCCTCCAAATATCCCAATGTAGCCAAGCGCTTTTTTGAAAGCAAGGCCCTGGACGTGGGGGTCATCAAGATCGAGGGCTCGGTAGAGCTGGCCCCGCTGCTGGGTCTGGCCGACGGCATTGTAGATATTGTTGAGACCGGCAGCACCCTGCGTGAAAACGGCCTGGAGGTGGTGGAGCGGGTGGCGGACGTGTCCGCAAGGCTCATCGTCAACCCCGCTGCCATGAAGCTGCGCAAGGCGGAGATTGAAGAATTGGCCGCCCAGCTGGAACAGGAGATCAGGAAAGGAGAAAAGCAGTCATGATCAAGAAGGTACAGGGGGACAGGGAAACCTGTCTCAGCTTTATCAATCATCTGAAATCCCGGGTGGGGCAGGCGGACCGCGCCGTGGAAGAATCGGTGGCGGAGATCGTGGCTGCCGTCCGGGACGGGGGAGACGAGACCGTAAAGACCTATTCCCGGAAATTTGACGGGTGGACGCCCGACGCCCTGGAGCTGTCCCGGGCGGATATGGAAGAGCTTGTAAAGGACTGCGATCCCGCCTTTTTGGAGAGCCTGCAAAAGGCCGCGGAAAATATCCGGGCCTTCCATGCCCGGCAGAAGCAGCAGAGCCGCATCGACCCCATGCCCGGCGGGATCATCACCGGCCAGCGGGTCCGGGGGCTCCACCGGGTGGGCGTTTACGTCCCCGGAGGCACGGCGGGCTATCCTTCCTCCGTGCTGATGAACGTGATCCCCGCCAAGGTGGCGGAGGTGGGAGAGGTGATTATGGCCACCCCGCCGGGCCGGGCCGGAAAGCCGGACTCCAACATCATGGCGGCCGCGCTGGCAGCCGGTGTGGACCGCGTGTTTTTGATGGGTGGCGCCCAGGCGGTGGCCGCTTTGGCCTATGGCACCCAGACCGTCCCCAAGGTGGATAAGATCGTGGGGCCCGGCAATATTTTCGTGGCTACGGCGAAAAAGCAGCTGTACGGCGTGGTGGATATCGACATGATCGCCGGGCCCAGCGAGATCCTGGTCCTTGCCGACGACAGTGCCGATCCTGATTATCTGGCCGCCGACCTGATGAGTCAGGCCGAGCACGACCCCATGGCTTCCGCCATTCTCATTACCAATTCCGGAGTACTGGCCGATCGGACCATTCAGTCCCTGTACCGGCAGATGGAGCGGCTTTCCCGGAAGGAGATCATCGAGGCTTCCCTGGACCGTTTCGGGGCGGTCATCGTCTGCGAGCAGATGGACCAGGCGGTGGACTTTGCCAACGACCTGGCTCCCGAGCACCTGGAAGTCTGCTGCAAAGATCCCTTTGAATACGTGGGCCGGCTGGACAATGCCGGTTCGGTTTTCCTGGGAAATTATTCCCCCGAGCCTTTGGGCGATTATTTCGCCGGAGCCAACCATGTGCTGCCCACCGGTGGCACCGCCCGTTTCTTTTCGCCCCTGTCCGTGGACGATTTTATCAAGAAGTCCAGCTTTATCTATTACCCAAAAGACGAGCTGCTGAAAGCTGCAGACGACATCATCTGCCTGGCGGAGACTGAGGAGCTTACCGCCCACGCCAACTCCATTCGGGTGCGCAAAGAAAAAGAGATGGGAAAATAGTGCGAAAAACGAAAGGAAGGGAAGCGGTACCGGGCATAAAGGGCTGTGCTTTTATGGCTCTTTGTGCGAATCCTGTATCGCATGGCGATTGACATGTATGAGCTGAACGAAAAACTCCGGGAACTGCGGCCTTACGATCCCGGCATTGGGGCGGAGAAGATCCACTTGGACGCCAACGAATCCTTTTTGCCGTTGCCTCCGGAGATCCTGGAAGAAGTGAAAACGTCCCTGGACCGGGTGGAGTTTAACCGCTACCCCGACCCTGCTGCCAAAGAGCTCTGCCGGGCCTTTGCCGCCTATTACGGGGTGCCTGCGGAAAACGTGACGGCGGGCAACGGCTCCGACGAGCTGATCACCGTGCTGTTTACGGGCTTTCTCAGCAAGGGGGACGCCTTTGCCACCCTGGAGCCGGATTTTTCCATGTACGCCCTGAACGGGTTTCTGCACGAGGCCCGGCACGTGGCCATTCCCAGGAAAGAATCCGGGTTGGATATTGACAAGATCATCGAAACCTGCAACAATGAAGATGTAAAGCTGCTGATTTTTTCCAATCCCGGCAATCCCGTGTCCTGGGTGTGTCCGAAAGAAGAGGTGCGCCGGCTGATCCGCGGCGTCAACGCCCTGGTGGTGCTGGACGAGGCCTATATGGATTTTTCGGACCAGAGCCTGCTGCCGGAGTTTGACCGGTACGACAACCTGGTGATTTTGCGGACCTGTTCCAAGGCCTTTGGCATGGCGGCCCTGCGGCTGGGCTTCGCGGTGGCGGGAAAGCCTCTGACAGACGCGATCCAGGCGGTAAAATCCCCCTATAACGTAAACGCCCTGTCCCAGGCCGTGGGTACGGCGGTTCTCCGCAAGGGGGAGGCGCTGGCTGCCGCCCGGGAGACAATCCTTGCTTCCCGCGACCAGCTGCTGGCGGGTCTGAACGCTCTGGAAAAGAGCCGCCCTGGGAAATTTGAGCTTTTGCCCTGCGCGACCAATTTTGCTGCCCTGCGTTTGAAAGACGGGGAAGAAGCCCGCCGTTTTCTGTGGGAGAAGGGCGTCTCTGTGCGGTACACCGGCGGCCTTTTACGGGTCACCTGCGGCAAACCGGAGGAGAACGCCGCCTTCCTGCGGTGTTTTACAGAATATCTCGACCGATAAAAAGGGGAGGAACAAGTATGGCAATCCAACGTCAAACAAAAGAAACCGATGTGACGGTAGAGCTTGCGCTTCACCCCGGAGAGCGGAAAATCTCCACCGGTGTGGGCTTTTTTGACCACATGCTCCAGGCCTTTGCGCTCCACGGAGGCTTCACGCTTAGCGTGAAGACCGTGGGCGATTGGGAGGTGGACTGCCACCATACAGTAGAGGATACGGGTATCGTGCTGGGCCAGGCATTTGCCCAGGCCCTGGGGGACAAAAGCGGTCTCCGCCGGTACGGCCACGCCTTTATCCCCATGGACGAGGCCCTTGCCTTTGCCGCCGTGGACGTCAGCGGCAGGCCCTTCTTCCGCTTTGAGGGGGATTTTCCCCAGGAACGGGTGGGGGACTTCGACACCTGCATGACCGAGGAGTTCTTCCGGGCCTTTGCCATGAACGCGGGGATCACCCTGCACCTGGAATGCAAGTACGGGAAGAATTCCCATCATATGATAGAGGCCCTGTTCAAGGCGGCCGCCCATGCCCTTCGGGACGCCGTGGAGCTTATGGGAGAAGAGGGAGAGCCTCTCAGCACGAAGGGCGTTTTGTAAGGAGGGATCGGCATGATCATTCTGCCCGCCATTGACCTGCACGACGGAAAATGCGTCCGGCTGTTTCAGGGGGACTACGGCACTGCCCAGGTGGTGGCGCCCAATCCCATTTCCACAGCCCGGACTTTTCAGGAGCAGGGCGCTCACTGGATCCACATGGTGGACCTAGACGGCGCCAAGGACGGCTTGCCCGTTAACGATAGGTTGATTTTCGACGTTCTCGGCCAGGTGGACGCCCACGTGGAAGTGGGAGGCGGCATTCGGGATCTGAAGACGGTGGAGTATTATCTGGAGCACGGCGTCAGCCGGGTAATCCTGGGTTCCGCCGCCCTGCGAAGTCCTTCCTTTGTCCGGGAAGCTGTAAAAAAGTACGGCAAGAAGATCGCTGTGGGCATCGACGCTCTGGACGGCAAGGTTTCCGCCGAGGGCTGGACCGAACAGAGTGAAGTGGATTACATCGAGTTTGCCAAGCAGATGGAGGACGCGGGCGTTCAGTACATCATTTCCACGGACATTTCCAAGGACGGCACCATGGCAGGCCCCAACCTGGTGATGTTGGATAAGCTGAACCGGGCGGTCAGCTGCAATATTATTGCCAGCGGCGGCATCAGCAGCCTGCTGGACCTGATCGCTCTCTATGATCTGGGCCTGTATGGAGCTATTGCCGGAAAGTCCATTTATACCGGGGCCCTGGACCTGCGGGCGGCCATCATCGCCTGCCACAAGATCTCCGGCAAGCCGTTGAAGACCGCCTCTGCCGCTGAGGACGAGATCGATCGCTATTTCCGAAAATCTGAGCTGATCCCCGCCGTTATTCAGGACGACGACACCGATGAGGTGCTGATGCTGGCCTATATGAACCGGGAGTCTTTGGCAAAATGTATGGAGACCGGCTATACCTGGTTTTACAGCAGGAGTCGGAAAG
>CAZBDS010000008.1:7761-18163 GCA_964490735.1 uncultured Acutalibacter sp.
GGGGAGACCTCCGGCCATACCCAGAAGATTGTGGGCGTGTGGGCCGACTGCGACGACGATACCCTGCTGTTCCGGGTCAAGCAGAAGGGCCCGGCTTGCCATACCGGAAGCCACAGCTGCTTCTTCAAGCGGCTGACTCCGGAAACCGAAGAGAAAAAAGGAGAAAACTGACATGGACGCTCTGCGCGAATTGTACGGTACGGTTCTTTCCCGCAAGGACGCGAAGGCGGAAGGCTCTTACACCTGCTATCTATTTGAGCAGGGGCTGGACAAGATCCTGAAGAAATGCGGCGAGGAATGCAGCGAGACGATCATTGCCGCCAAGAACGGCAAAAAGGAGGACACGGTGGGGGAGATCGCCGACCTGCTCTATCACCTTACCGTGCTGATGGTCAACGAGAACATCGCCCTGGACGAGGTAGAGGCCGAGCTTGCCTGCCGCAGTCAAAAACAGGGCAATCTGAAGACCTTTCATCAGACGGATAAAAACACATGAGGGATCAGGACTGGAAAACCCTTTGGAAAGCGGAGAAAGCCGGCGGCAGCTATGCGGCGGAGCCCCTGCCCTGGGACTATCGCGCCAAGGTCCTGGATTTCCTCAAACCGGACACCCGACTGCTGGATCTATCCCCCGGGAATGGAGATTTCCTGTTGTCCTTGGAGCACGAGCCGGGCCTTACCGCCGTGTTGGAGAGCCGGGAACCCTGGCTTGAGCTGTGCAAAAAGCGGCTGAGTCCCTTGGGGATTCCTGTAAAGCAATACGCCTGCGCCCCCGGGGAGAAAATGCCCTTTCCCGACGGCAGCTTCGACCTGATCCTGGACCGGCAGGCTCCCTACAAAATCGGGGAGCTTTGGCGGGTTTTGGCGCCCGGCGGTTTTTTTCTCACCCAGCAGGCGGGCGGGCAAAACAGCCGGTTCCTTGCAAAGCGGCTGCTGCCGGAAACGGACCGCTCCGGCATGGGTTTTAATCTGGAAAACGAGCTGCCGAAATTCCGGGCTGCCGGTTTCCGGATCATGTACCGGGACCAGGCCTATCCCGTGGGCCGCTTTACGGGTCTGGGCGCTTTGTGCCGCTATGCGGAAAGCCTTCCGGAAGTATTTCCCGGCTTCTCGGTGGACGCTTGCTTCCCGCGGCTGCTGGCCCTGCAAGGGGAGCTGGAACAGCGGGGCTTTCTGGAGAACCAGGAGCACTGGTTCATTCTCATTGCCAAGAAAAAAGGCTAAAATAAGCCACCCCGGCGAAATCCAGGGTGGCTTTCTCTTGCGGTTTTCCGAGCGGTATTTTCAATTTAAGAGTCCGCTTCCAGCAGTGCCCGGACGGCCTGGGCGTTTTCCCGCTCCACCGCCTTCAGGCTTTCGGCTCGGGCTTTCAGCCGTTCCCGCTCCGGGATCTGTAAGACGGCCTGATCCACCGCAGAGATCAGCGCTTCTTCGCTGACTTCCTTTAGGTCAATGCAGCTGCCGTTTCCCAGATAGCTTAAGAAGGAGACTATCTTGGGATCGTAAGAGACACCCACCAGGGGCACCCCGCTGAGGGAGGACAGGATCAGCCCGTGGAGCCGCATGGAAACCACCACGTCCATATAGGCGAGAAGGGAGATCAGCAGCTCTGGTTCGGTATTTTTGTCCAGAATGTGCCAGGGACAGGAAAGGTGCTCCGTCACTTTGCGGGCGGCTGCCGTGTCATGCTGGACGTTCAGGGACAGGAACACCGGCGTCAGCCCGTAGGTTTTATAGGCGTGCTCCGCACATCGGGCAAAGGCTTCGGCCTTGTCGTCAAAGCCATACCAGGTACGCAGCATAAAGCAGAGGTATTTTCCCTCCGATTCCAGCCCGTGCATCTTCAAATAATAGGCGCCGTCTTCCGCCGGGGCCGGGATAAGCGACAGGGCCGGATCGGAGCTCAGCACGATCTTGGGCGCTGTCACGCCAAAGTTTTGCAGCTCCTCTACCGAATCCTTTTCCCGCAGGGTGACAATGTCCACAGAGCGGTCCAACACTTTTTTTACCAATTTGATATTCTTTTCCCCGTTGACCGGGCCAATGCCGCAGCCGTACATGTCCACCTTGTTGCCCAGCTTTTTGGCCGCCCACAGGGTGAACAGATAGTACCACAGGCTCCGCTGGCTGGTGGCGTTCTGGATCAGGGTGCCGCCGCCGTTGATGTAGAGTTTGGATTTTCGCATGGCCAGCAGGATTTTGGGGATATTCAGCGTATAAATGGAATCTACCCGGTAACTTTTCTTCACGCTTTGGGTATTTTTGGCCAGCACGGAAATGGGGATTAAAGGGTCGATCTCCCGGGTGGATTGAAGAATAGACCGCAGAATAGCGTCGTCGCCGGCGTTCCCGTGGCCGTAGGCGCCGCAGACGATCACGCCGTCCCGCTTGCCGCGCATGGCGTTTTTCCGGGCTTCCCGCTTCAGGACGTTCTCATAAATTTCCAGCTGGTGCTCCACCATGCGGTCGATGGAAAACTGGGTGGAGGCCTTTTCATAGAGCTTTTCTCCCATGGCGTCCCGCAGGGCTTTGTCCTGCGCCAGGGTAACCAGATGGGCCGCCAGCTGCTGTTCATCTCCCGGCTGGAAGATCAGCCCGTTTTTGCCGTCGTCGATGAGCACCGGTACGCCGCCCACATTAGAGGCAATGGTGGCCCGGTGCATGCGGGCGCCTTCGGTGAGAGCGTAGGGGAAGGTTTCTGACAGGGAGGTGAGCAGGTTGATGTCGATGGCGTTATAGAAGGAGTTCATGTCCTTGACCCAGCCCGCAAAGCAGACCCGATCGGCAATCCCCAGGCTTTTTGCCAGTTCCTGCAGTTTTTCCAGGTCCTCGCCGTCTCCGGCGGAGATCAGCTTCAGGTTCGGGACCTGCCGGGTGGCAATGGCCAGGGCCCGCAGCAGGGTGGGATAATCCTTTACGGGGTTTAAGCGGGCGGCAATGCCGGCCACCACATCTCCCGGCTTGTAGTTGAAACCCAGGGAACGTAAAAATTCCTCTTTGGGCGCGCAGGTGATGGGCGTTTTAAAGTCGATGCCATTGTAGATGGTGTAGATACGGTCAGCGGGGAAGTTCCGCTCGATGAGGATTGACGTCATGGGGTCGGAAACGCCGATATAGTAATTGACCCGCCGCAGGGCCAGCATGTTGGTGGTACCGTAGGAAAGCCTTGCCACCGGGCGGCCCAGATAGTCCAGGCGGTAATCGCTGTGCACCGTGGTGATCACCGGGGCGTGGGCAAACTTTTTTACCAGGTTTCCCATCAGGTTGCCCCGGGCCCCATGGCAGTGAAGAATATCCGCCGGTTCCTCCGCAAGGAGCTTTTTCAGCTGCCGCAGGCCCACCGCCGGGTTGCCGGATTCAATGATGTGAATGGGGATCCCCATGCGCTGGGCGTCGTCGGAAAATTCACCCTTGCGAAAGCACACCAATTTGGCGTCTATGTGATTGTTCAGTTCCCGCAGCAGGTTTAGAACGTGGGTTTTAGCGCCGCCTGTGTCACCGCCGCCGATGAGATGAATGACCCTCATAATTTCACTCCGTGCTTCTAAAGCGTCTTTTGCGATCAGTTATCGGTCCTATTATACCCGTTCTGCGGCCTCGGGTCAAGAAAGGAGGGAAAAAGACGCCGCCGCGCCGGAACATGTCTGCTTTAAGCCGGAGTCAGACCGCTCTTGACAAAACCAGGAAAAGAGCCCATGATAAAAGAAACGAGTCCGAACATGCGGAACGGGAAAGAGGGAAAAATATGAAGGACGATCCGAAGCTGGAAGAAATGGGCGCTTTTTTTAACGCTCGCTATGAAGATTATGATGTGGTGCACACCAACGGGATCGACGGTGGGCCGGAAAGCAAGATAATCCCCGCCAGGTATCTGCCGGAGCCCTGCGAAAACCTGCTGGATCTGGGGATCGGCACCGGCCTGGAGCTGGAAGCCGTATTTCAGCGTTTTCCGGAGATCCGGGTCACCGGTGTGGATCTTTCGGAAAATATGCTTGGGCTGCTTCGGGAGAAATATCCCGGAAAAGCCATCGAGCTTTTTCAGCAGAGCTATTTCGATTTTGACCCGGGAGACAACTGCTTTGACGCGGCCATGACCGTCATGACGCTGCACCATTACACCCACCCGGTGAAAACGGCGCTCTACCGGCGGATCTTGAAGGCCCTGAAGCCCGGCGGCGTATACGTGGAATGCGATTACATGATCTCCGCGGAGGAGACGGAGGATCCCCAGGCGCTGGAGGACTTCTACTTTGCGGAGTATGAGCGCATGAAGAGGGAACAGGGCCTGGACAACGGCCAGGAGTATCACTATGACACCCCCTGCACGGTGGAGAACCAGATCCATATGCTAGAAGCCGCGGGCTTCCAAAAGATCCGCAAGGTGTGGAGCAAAAAGAGCACGGTAGTTTTGGTGGCCGAAAAGATGTAAAAAATCCCCGAACCTTTGCAAGGGCTCGGGGGTGGCTTTTTCTTTTTTTCAATATATAATCAGTCGGGGAAGGCTTCAAATTCCGGCAGGAACCACACGTTCTCTGCGGTGAATTCCCGGCGGTCCAGATACTGTAAAGGGCCGGCGTCGGTGGAAAACTCAAACCGCAGCTTGTAGGAATACAGCGCCTGATAGGGGAAGCCGGTCTGCTTGTTTACTGCGTTTTTGCCGTATTTCCCGTCTCCGGCCAAGGGGTGGCCGATGGAGGCAAAATGAGCCCGGATCTGATGGGTGCGCCCGGTGAGCAGGTTCACTTCCAGCAGGGAATAGTCCCGCTTTTCCTGAAGCACCCTGTAGCGGGTGCGGATCGACCGGGATCCCTCCGTTGGCCGGCTGCTGATGTAGACCCGGTTCTGGGCCTCGTTCTTTTCCAAGTAGCCCGTGAGAGTCCCTTCCTTTTCCCGCAGGCGGCCGCACACTACGCAGAGGTACAGCTTGCGCAGCTCCCGGTCCTTCACCTTCTGATTCATAATCCGCAGGGCCTCGGCGTTTTTGGCCGCCATGACAATGCCGCCGGTATTCCGGTCAATGCGGTTGATCAGCGCCGGCGCGAAAGCGTTTTCCTCTTCCGGCCGGTACTCGCCCTTGTCGTACAGATAGTGCTGGACCCGGGCGATCAGAGAGTCGAAATGATAATTCTGGTCCGGGTGGACGATCAGCCCCGGCTTTTTGTCCAGCAGCAGCAGATTTGCGTCCTCGTACAGAACAGACAGGGCCTTTGGGGCTTTTAGAAAATCGTATTCCTTTTCTTCCTTCTGGAAGAATTCCTCCTGCCAGTACAGGGAAAGCACGTCGCCTTCCCGCAGCTTGTCGGAGCTCTGGCAGCGTTTGCCGTTAAGCTTTACGTCCTTGGTGCGGATACACTTGTACAGCACGGACTGGGGCAGGTTGGGATAGGTCTTGGTCAGGAATTTGTCGAGCCGCTGGCCCGCGTCATTTTTCTGGACGGTTACAGTTTTCAGGGGCATGGCGGCCTCCTTTCAGTGCTGGAGGTTCTTTCGCCGGAAGGTGAAAAAGAACCGGGGCAGGGCCATGACAATGCCGATGCCCAGCGCGATGGCAATGGCGATCTTGATGGTTTCCAGGCCCTTTCCGGCGGCCACCGCATTGGCGTTCATAAAAAAGTGGTAGCCTGTATAATAGATGCCCGCGCCGGGCACCAGGGGGAAAATGCCGCAGATCAGATAGACGGTGACGGGGCTTTTCCGGGCAAAGGAAAATACCCGGGAGAGCCAGGCCAGGGCCATGGTGGCAAAGAAGGAAGCGGCCACTGTCCCACAGCCGAAATGAATGCTGACAAGGTATACCAGCCAGCCGGTGCCGCCGGTCAGGCCCGTCCACACGTATTCCCGTTTCGGGGTGTGGAAAATACAGGAAAACGCCACGGTGGCGAGAAAGGCCACCAAAGTTTGAAACAGCCAGTTCAGAACGGTGGAAAGCTCAATCACAGCAGCGCACCTCCCGTCAAAAGAGAAAGGACACGAATGACCATGCCCGCGCCCACGGCGATGCAGCCGCCCACCAGCAGGGCGTCTATCATGCGGATTGTGCCGCTCAGGTAGTCGCCGTTGAAGAAGTCGCGGATCGAGGTGGTCAACGCTACCCCGGGCACCAGGCGGATAATGGAACCGATGATGATCTTGTCCAGGTTCTGCCCAATCCCCAAAGCCAGAAACAGAGCGGCGCAAACGGCCATCAGCCCGCTGGCGGAAAGATTGGTTAGAAATTTGGAAAGCTTGTATTTGGTTGTGCAGTACAAAAAGGGCTCCAGGATCAGGCCGCAGAAAAAAGCTGCCAGGGCGTCCAGGCCGCTGCCGCCGAACAGATAGCTGAAAGCGGCGCTGCCAACGGCGCAGGCCAGAATGGACAGGGGCAGGGAAGAGTAGGGGATTGCCTGAATGTCCTCCAAAATGGCGAAAGCTTCCGGCACGGTGTGCCTGCCTTCCGCGATCTCCCGGGAAAGCTGGTTGACCGCGCAGATCCGTCCAAAGTGGATACTGGTGTTGGGAATGTGCTTGAGCTCCGTGGTTTTCTCTACGCCGTTTTCCGTGCCGTTGGCAAAGATGGCGTTGGTGATCACGTATACGCTGAATTTTTCCACCAGATAAGCCCGCGCCACACGCTCCATGGTTTCCTGTACGCGGGAGATCTCTGCGCCGTTTTCCAGCAGGACTCTCCCCATTTGGAAGGAAAGCTCCAGAATGCTTTCTTGCTCGCTCATGTTCCGGCCCCTTTTTACTGATTTCTATCCGAAAGATATGGTAAACGAACCAAAACGCAATGTCAACCGTTCCCGCAAACTTTTTGCTTTCCGCAGCGGAGAAAAGCGGGTGAATAATAAGAGAGACGAAAGGAGAGACCTGCATGGCGATGGGGAAAGCGGTTCGGAAGGGACTTCTGGCGCTGTCTCTTGGGGTGCTCTGCCTGGCTGCCGGGCCTGCCGCCCTGGCAGAGGAAGCCGCCGCCTTTCACCCTGCCTTAACGGAGGCCGAGGGCCGGGAGGGCGACCTGGTAGAGCTTCGGGTCCCCTATGACGGCAGCCTGGGGGAGATCGGCGCTTTTGCAGTGCAGGTGGAGTTTGACCGGGAAAGCTTCGAGTACGTGCGGGTCAAACATTCCTCCCAGGTGAGCGGCGCCTATCACGACACCCTGGTGAGAGAGGGCTGGCTGGGCTCTGCCTATTCCTTCAAAGAGCGGGAGCGCTGCCTGAAGGACGCTTGCGAGACCTTTACCTATTACTTCCGGGTAAAGGAGGGCGCACAGCCCGGAGAGAAATCCTTTTCCGCTGCGGTCCAGGATATGGCCGGCCCCTCCGCGGAAGCGCTTCATGGTGGAGCCGAGGTCCTTTTGCCGTATACGGTCCTGCCGCCGCTCAGTCAGGAAGCGGCCCTGCTCGCCTTGCAGCCGGATTCCGGCCAGCTGGTGCCGGACTTTTCTCCGGAATGTCTGGAATATGACCTGGCGGTGCCCTTTCAGGTGACGTCCCTTTCCTTCCAGGCCCAGCCCTCGGAAGGAGCTTATTGCAGGGTAAATCGCAAAAATCTGGGCGCCGGAGGCAGCGACACATTGTTTCTTCTAACCGTGACCGCCGAGGACGGCAAGACGAAGGCCGTCTATCGGGTCACGGTCCATCGTGGGGAAAAACCGGCAGCCCTTGGACCCAGCGCCGGTTCTGCCAGCAAACCTTCCCAGAGCCCCGGGCCTGCTGGGTCTTCCGGGACGGAACGGGACCGAGCCCCGAAGGCGTCAGCGCTCCCGGCTGCGGCGGAAACGGCAGTGCCCGGCTCTACCCCGGAGCCTGCCGGGACAGCGTCCCCTCCGGCTCCGGCTCAAACGGCGGAACCCGCACCCTCCATTGTCGTCCATATGGGAGAGTCTTCTATGACGCCGTTGGTTTTGGCGGCGCTGATCCTGGGAGTTTCCATTCTGCTTTCCGGTCCGCTGTCGGCCTGGCTGGGCAGGAAATTTCGGGAGCTGTCCGCCCTTTTCCACAATAGGGATACCGTGGAAAAGGAAGATGAAGAGCGGGAGGACGAGAAGAAAAAACCGTAAAAAGAACCGGCGACCGGGCGGCTGAGCCGTTTCCCTTCGCCGGTTTTCTGTTTTGTTTCAAGTTTGATCTGCGGCCCGGGCGGCGTTTTTGCGCTTGCGCATTTCCACCCGAACGTCGCTGCCCAGGAATTCCAGCTTTCCATAGCACCCGGAAATCCGGGAGGCAAAGCGTTCGCTGTACCGTTCTTCCAGCTCCTTCATGGTCAGGTTGGTGCTGATGATGGTAGGCTTCCCGCAGAGCATTCTGGAATTGATGATGTCGTAAAGGACGGCGTTGACGTAGCTGGAGGGAAATTCCGTCCCCAAGTCGTCCAGGATCAGCAGGTCGCAGCTTAAAAGCTGAGAATTGGTATCGCCGCCTTCTTCCTCCTGCCGGGCGAAGCGCTCCTTTTCCAGGGCCACGGCAAAGCTTTGGGCAGGGCCGTAGATCACGCCGAAGCCCTTTTCGATGGCTGCTCCCGCAATGGCCAGAGAAAGATGGGTCTTGCCCAGGCCGGTGCCTCCCTTAAAGAGCAGACTGGGAGAGTCTGCCCGGAACTTTTCGGCATAGCTTTTGCAGACCTGCAGAATATGTTCCATCTGCCGGAGGGCACGGCTGTCATTTTTATAGTATTCCAGTGAAAAGCTGTCAAAGGTGCAGCGGCCCAGGGGCGCGCTGGAATTCAGCCTCTCATAGGCAAGGGAGCGCTGGAGCTGCTTGAAGCAGACGCACATTCTGCCGTCTGAAAATCCGGTGTCTTTGCAGCGTTCGCACCGGTACTGGGGGGTCACGTCCCTGCGGGAAAGCCCGTGCTCTGCCAGCAGACGGTCATATTCCCTGTCCAGCATGGCGGCCCGTTCCCGGAGCCGTTCCATTTCGCGCCGGACGTCCCCGCCGCCAAGAGCGGCCCTGGCGGCGCCTGCCGCGTTGGAGGCCAGGGCGGACTTCACCTCGGCGGCCTGAGGGCATTCCGCATAAAATTCAGCCAGCTTTTCTTCGGCGGCGGCCTCTGCGGTTTGCCTCCGCCGGTCCAGCTCGGCTTTCGCCTCGTCATAGATCTTTTTTCCGTATCCCATATCAATCGCCACGCGATCCGGAATTCGCACAAAGAGCCATGAAATCGCAGCTTTTTGTGCCCGGTATCGTTTCCTTTCTTCTCATTTTCATACTACAATTCCTCCGGCAGATCGAAAAAGCTCATTTCTTCCAGTTCTTCAATGTCGTAGCTCTTCGTCTGCTGCTTTTCCTGTTTTCGTTTCTGTTCCGCCTGGCGCAGGTCCTCAAGATTGCAAATGCCGTCACGGTGCCAGCGGGCCAGGACCTTGTCCATGTAAGCGGCGCTGAATTTGCCCGTGTTGTCCGCGCAGCGTTCGTAGGCGGCGGTCAGCATGTCGGGAATGAATTTCCACTCGTACACCCAGCGGAAGGCGGATTCTTCCTCTTTTTTGGTGGGGGAGCGTTTGGGCAGCCCGGCGGCGGCGGAAACTTTGTTCCAGGCCAGCTGCCGCTCGTCCAGCTCTTTCAGCTTCGCGTCGGCGGCCTCCAGAGTGAAGACGCCGCTTTTTGCCCAGTCCCGGGCCACGCTGTCGATGTAGGCGCTGCTGGTTTTGCCCACGCTTTTGGCGTAGTGGAGCAGCATGACCACCACTTCCGCCGGAAGCCCATAGTCGTCGCAGCTGGCCAGAAGCACCGCCGTCATGGCGGGGGAGAGGATGCCCAGGGTGGCTTCAGCCTCCTGTAGCAGAGAGCGAACGGTCTCCGACTCCTTTACGCGGGCGGCGAAATAGGCGGTGTCCGGCCGGGGCAGCCGCTTTTTCGGCGGCAGCTTAACGGGCGGAGCCTCCGGCTCTTCCGAGGCGGGCTCCGGTCGGGAAGCCTCTGGGTTCTGGGGGATTGGCAGCAGCTGCCCGCCGTTTTCCGCCAGCAGGCCCCGGTCCGCCCAATAGTCCAGGGCGTCCAGCACGCTGTCGGTGGAAATGCCCAGCTGTTTTGCCAGATCTTCGGGCTGAAAAGCTTCCCCGGCGTGGCGCAGGATCCACAGGATCACCTGAAGCTGTTCTCTGCCGGCCAGCTTCAGGTGGCGGTCCACCAGAGAGCTGGGGACGGCAAACACAGTATTCCAAGCGCCCAGATCCAGTTTATATTCCATGACTTTTGTCCTTTCATTCCGGAATCTCTTTACGGTAGAGCTTCCGCTTCTGCAAATGCAACAATAGTATAGCACAGAATCCAAAAAGAAAAAAGATGCAGTTTTTTCACTTGACGGAAGAAAGCTTTTTTAGTATAATGGCATAGCGGCTAAAGCCGCTTGCGAAACAGTACTCCATTTGCTACTGTGGCTCAATGGCAGAGCAGCTCACTCGTAATGAGCAGGTTGTCAG
>CAZBDS010000009.1:0-17596 GCA_964490735.1 uncultured Acutalibacter sp.
TCAGGTGTGCCAGAGACAACGCCAGGTTTTCCTGGCTTAACAGCACCGAATCCGGTACCTGCAAAGAAATGGGGGCAAAGTTCCAGATGGCCGAGATGTTGCTCTTTACCATTCTGTCACAGACCTCTTGGGCCGCTTCCTTCGGCACCGCAATGATCCCAATGCGGATATCGTTGCGGTAACAGTAGCCCTCCAGCTCTTTCAGGGGGTAGATGGGCTTTCCCGTTTCGGAAAGCTCGGGGGTTTCGTCCTTCACGTCGAAGGCCGCGGCAATCTCCAGCCCGTACTGGCCAAAGCCGTCGTAATCCAGCAGGGCACAGCCCAGCTTTCCGGCCCCGGCGATAATCGCCTGCCTTTGACCCTTCTGGGTCAGATAGCCTTCCAGCTGCCGGATAAGCCCCGCCGTGTCGTAACCGGTTTTGGGCTTTCCCATACCGCTTACAGCGCCCAGATCCTTGCGGACCTGTACCTCTCCGTACCCCAAAGCCCTTGCAATACTGGTCGCAGAAATACTGCTGTACTCAGCCTGCACGGTTTTCAGGTAGTTCAGATAGGCGGGCAGCCTTCCCAGCGTCGCTTTTGACACACAGTTCGCCGTCACGGTTTTCACCTCCCTGTGCCATCGTTTTCTGCCATTCATTTGCTTTTCTGCATATAAACTATACCACGCCTTGGGGACTCTGGGAATTGTATGTTTGATATATCGGTAATGTATTTATCGATATGGCAAAGATCAAAACTGCAACCAGGCGGCAAAACCGTCCCGCTTACAGATACTGCCGCTTGGAATTGCACAGCTCGGTAATGAACCGCTTATCCAGGTCGCTCAGCCGGTAATCCTTCCGATAAATGAGCACGTCTCGGTATTCCTCCGAGTTGTCCCGGCAGGGCTTCTGCACCAGGCCGTAGCGGTCCAGGGTTTTTTCCGGTACCGGCGAGACCCACATAAAGGTGTCGTGATTGCCCGAAAGCAGGTCGAACTGGCTGGCCCGGTCAAAGACAAAAATATGTTTTTCCGCCTCGTCGGACAGTTCCTCCTTCCGCAGGGCCTCAACGGGCAGGGCAGGCACGAAGGGGTCCGCACAGGCGATTTCCGTAAAGGGCTTCAAATCCCGGCGGAAGATCTCCTTCCTGCCGGCCAGGGGGTGCTCTCTGCTCATGAGCAGCCGGTAGCTGAATTCCGTCACCAGCTCGTAAGAAAGGCCCTTTTCCTCCAGCATTTCCTTATAGTAATGGTCGTGCTTTCCGGCATACCGGACCACGCCCAGCTTGTAGTCGGATTCCAGAATATTTTTGATGGCCTGGAGAGAATTGGTCTCCATGTAGAACAGCTCTGCCGGGCCGCCTTCCAATTCCCTGGAAAACCGGGCGAAAGCTTCGGAAATATAGCAGGCCCGGGGCACGGAAATGGAAAAGCGCTGCTTGACAGGGACCCCGGATTTATAGATAGCCTCCACCTGGTCGATCTGCTTCAGGATCTTTTCGGCGTACCGCAGGAACTCTTCTCCCTCGGGCGTAACCAGCATACCCCGTTTGGAACGCTGAAAAAGGGTAATGCCCAAACTGGCTTCCAGTTCCTTAATGGCACGGCTCAGGTTGGGCTGGTTCATATAAAGGCTTTCCGCAGCCTTGTTCAGTGAACCCGTCCTGGCAACCTCTGCGGCGTATTTCAAATGCAGAATGTTCATCTGTTCACTCCCGATGGTTTTGGCGCGATCTCCATACTATAATTTTATTATAAGATAAGTTCCGAAAGATTTCAACGGACGATTTTGCCAGCTTCCAGAAAAAAAGCGGCCGGAAGCTTCCGCTCCCGGCCGCCCATCTGTTTCAGGGGTCTGAACTCTTCAAGACGCCGGGCCGCTCTCCTTATCCCCGCTTGGCGGCGTCCTGCAAAAGGACCAGGCTGGAAGCCAGTCCTTCGGTGGGGTCTCCGGCGTACTCGAACTCCACGGAAACCATGCCTTGATAGCCCCGCTTCTCCAGCCAGACCGCCAGCTCCCGGATCGGAGCGGTGCCCTCACCCAGGGGGAAGCATTCGTCGCCGCCCCGCACCGTGTCCTTGCAGTGGACATGGTAGATCTTGTCGCCGAACAGCTCGGCAGCCGCCAGAACGTCGTAGCCCAGCATGTGGTAAATGCCCGTGTCGATATTGGCGCCGATGGTTTCATAGGGACGGAAGGCCTGGGCAATCTCCTCGGCCTTTTCAAAATTCGGCTCGGGGTGGTTCTCGATGGCATATTTGATGCCGTACTGCTTGCCGCAGCGCTCCATCTCCCCGAACAGCTCCTCGCAGCCTTCTTTGACGATGCAGCCGGTTACCACACTGGCTCCCAAGGCCTTCGCGAACCGGTAGGCGGGCTCCACCTGTCCTTTGTCCGCAAGGCTCCAGCCGCCGATGCAGTAGACCACCCGGCGGAAACCCATCTCTTTCAGCTCACGGCCCATGGCCGCGGCCTCCTCTTCGGAGTAGACCATGTGAGAAAAGGTGGGGTCCCACACTTCGATCCCGTCATAGCCCAGCTGCCGGATCTCTCCGGCCAGCTTCAGAAAATCTTCCCGGTGGAACTCGCTGCGGTACCTTGCCACCATCTTTCCCCAATCCAGGTTTTCCGGCTTGTGGTAATTGTAGATCCGCATGTAATAGCTGCAGGTAATGGTTCCGATATTCATAAATATACTCCTCCCGTTCCGGACCTGCCGGGACCGCCGGCGGGGCCGTTTCTCATCAGGATCATACCCCATAATTTTGTGGTTGTCAACCTTCTTTGGGCAGTCTTCGCTTTACCCAAAGGTTTTGGGGAGATTTTTTGGTCCTTTTGACCCGATGCTTCACATTTTCAAAGGTGATTTCGCTTATTTTAAGCTGAATGTCAAATTTTCGAAGGAGTTTGAAACATGTTCCCACTAGCCGACTGCCAAGTAACTTCCTTATAATTATTCATATAAAGCAAGGAGGGATTTGTCGATGGCCGAGAAGACCGCAGTGCCCAAACAGAAAAAAGGCAATATCTTCAAGGATATCGCGCGGAACAAGTTTTCCTATCTGATCGCCCTGCCGGCGATGCTGTACGTGTTCATTTTCAGTTACTGTGCCTACCCCTATATGCTGCTGGCCTTTCAGCGGTACGATTTCAAGAACAGCACCATCTGGGACATTATGTTCCACGGAAACTGGGTGGGGCTTGACAACTTCAAATTTTTCTTCACCTCTCAGAACGCGGCGCGGGTCACCTTTAACACCCTGTACCTGAACGTCCTTTTTATTGTAATAGGGACCGTGATGGCGGTGCTGCTGGCCCTGTTCCTCAACGAGCTGAAGAGCAAGTGGTTTATGAAGGGCTCTCAGGCCGTTATGCTGTTCCCAAACTATATTTCCTGGATCATGGTCAGCTACATACTGCTCAGCCTGTTTTCCAACCAGTACGGCATTGTAAACATCGCCATGGAAAAAATGGGGCTGGAGACCATCAACTGGTACGCCACTCCCGGGGTGTGGCCCGCCATTCTGGTGGTAATGCGCGTTTGGAAAAGCTCCGGCATGAACGCCATTATCTTTTTGGCCTCTATCACCGGGATTGACTCCAGCCTGTACGAGGCCGCGGCCATTGACGGAGCCAACCGCCGCCAGATGATGTTCCGCATCACCCTGCCGCTGATCATGCCCACGGTCATCATTATGACCCTGCTTTCCCTGGGCAAGATCATGTACGGCGACTTCGGCATGATCTACGCCCTGGTGGGCGATAACGGCACCCTGTACCCCACCACGGATATTATTGACACCTACATTTTCCGGGCCCTCCGGCAGGTAGGCGATATGTCCCAGTCCACCGCCATCGGCCTGTTCCAGTCTGTGATCGGCTTTGTAATGGTGTACGGCAGCAACTGGCTGGCCCGGAAGTTCTATCCGGACGGCGCGCTGTATTGAGGAGGGACGCAGAATGGCTATTGAGAAAAGAAAATCTTCTCTGAACCGCAAATATTCCTGGGGCAATTTCTTTATCAGCCTGTTTATTCTGGCTTTTGCCCTGATGTGCCTGCTGCCCATGATCCTGACTTTGATGGTCTCGTTTACGGACGAGGGCTCCATCATGCGCAACGGCTACAGCTTTTTCCCCGAGCAGTTCTCTACCTACGCCTACCAGCTCATGTTCAAAAAGGGCTCCAGCGTGGTGCAGGGCTACCTCATTTCCATCGTGGTGACCGTAGTCGGCACACTGCTGGCCGTGCTGATCACCGGCCTGGCAGCCTACACCCTGGCAAATAAAAACGTGCGGTACCGCAACGTGCTGGGCATGTACTTCTTCATTCCCATGGTGTTCGGCGCCGGTATTGTGCCCTGGTACCTGATGTGTACCGCCCTGGGACTGCGGGACAACATCTTCGCTTTGATCGTACCCAGTTTGCTGTTTAACACGTTTAACCTGTTCCTGGTCCGCAACTTTATGAGCGGCCTGCCGGATTCCCTGCGGGAGTCGGCCATGATCGACGGCGCCAACGACGCCATTATCGCCTTCAGGATCTACTTTCCCCTGTCGGTGCCGGTGCTGGCCACGGTGGGCCTGTTCTACGGCCTGGCCTACTGGAACGACTGGTGGAACGCCATTATGTTGGTGGACGACAAAAGCCTTTATCCCATTCAGTATCTGCTGCTGCAGCTGAAATCCCAGATCAGCATGATGAAGGACCTGCAGAATTTGTCCGGCAACGCCCTGGGAATTACCACTCCCACCGAGTCTTTGAAAATGGCTACGGCCGTCATCACGGTGGGCCCCATCATTCTGCTGTATCCCTTCCTGCAGAAATACTATGTAAAAGGTTTGGTGGTTGGCTCTGTAAAGGGCTGAACATAATAAAATCAAAAGGTAAAAGGAGAGAACGAAACATGAAGAAAGTCCTGTCTCTGGTACTGGCCTGTATTCTGATGCTCACCGTTTTCGCGGCCTGCGGCAATACGAATAACCAGTCCTCCACTCCCGCTTCCACCGGGGAAAGCACCCCTGCTTCCACTCCGGCGGACAGCTCCACCGCTTCTGCTGCCGAGCCCGTTTCCGGCGACACCGTGGTATTTAAGTATGTGCTCCCGGGCGACGCGCCCAACGACTACGCCCGCGGCATCGGCGACGTAAACGCCAAGCTGGCCGCCGACGGTGTAGGCATTGAAGTGGATATTCAGTATGTGGCTTGGGACGTGTGGGACCAGAAGATCAACCTCTGGCTGTCCACTGGCGAAGTTTTCGACGCCTTCCATGTCATGAATGACCGCGTCACCCTGGCGAACTACGCTTCCCGCGGCGCTCTGGCCGACATTACCGACGCCATGGCTCAGTACGGTGAGAACATCACCGCCAACGTGCCCGAGCTGGGCATGACCAACTGCCAGATCGGCGGCAAGCAGTACGGCATTCCCGCCTACTGGCTGGAGCCCCTGGTCCGCGAAGGTACGATCCGCACGGATCTGCTGGAAAAGAACAATCTGGAAATGCCCACCAATTTTGAAGAGCTGACCGAGGCCTACAAGACCGTGATGGCCAACTGGGAAGGCGACCAGAAGCCCTATTTCTGCCGTCTGGCCAACGACTCCGGCGCCTGCTACTTCTTTGGGCCCAGCGACACCGATTTTGTCCTGTACGAAGACGTGATCTATGTCAATCAGGACGGCACCATCACCAACTACTATGAGACCGACGCCTTCAAAGAGAGATGCGAGAAGGCCAAGATCTGGTACGACGCCGGCCTGATCAACCCCGACGTCCTCACCCTCACCAGTGATCAGATCTCCAACCAGCGCGAGCTGGGCAACTGGTTTGTGGACGACGGCACCCCCGGCGGCATGACCAAAGCCATGCAGAACGTGCCCGGCCTGGAGCCCGACGACGTAGTGTGGTACGATTACACCAATGGCGCCGACCATATCCGTCCCTACGGCACCAAGAACCTGAACGCCGTTCCCGCCGCCAGCGAACACCCCGAAGCCGCGGTGAAGTTCTTTAACTGGCTGTACGCCAGCCAGGAGAACTACGATCTGTTCATCTACGGCAAAGAGGGCGTGGACTATGAGAAGGGTGAGAACAACACCTATACCACGATTCTCGACCCCGAGACCAATCAGGTTCCTTACAGCGTAGGCACCTGGATGGTGGGCAACCTGAACTTCAGCTATCTGGACGCTTCCGTTCCCACTGCCCAGAACGAGCATCTGTATAAGATCGACGAGAAGGCTGTGGACGGCATTGCCGCCAACCTGACCTTTGACGCCAGCCCTGTTCAGACCCAGCTGGCCGATGTGAAGACCCAGATCTCCGCGGTGCTCATTCCCATGGCCTGGGGCATTACCGACTATGAGAGCGGCATTGACGAGGCCATTGACCTGCTGAAGAAGGCCGGCGTGGACGACATTATCGAAGAATTTAAGAAGCAGCTGGACGCTGTGAAGTAAACAACGATCATAAAGATTGATGAACCTTTGACTGAGCGGAAGAATCTTTGGGGAGCTTTCTCCAAAGATTTTTCTGCACCTGGAACAAATTTGCGGCTCTTCTCACAGGGCTGGGACGCCAAAAATGGCGGCAAGGAGCTTTATTTCTACAACCTGCCAGAAAAACGATTCTAAAATTATAGGAGGCATATTGTCATGTCCATTCAGGAGAGAAAAGCAGAATTTGAGGCCCACATTGGAGAAAAGGTCTACGAAAGCGTAAAGCTGCGCTTCCACGGCGTAGAGGGCTGGACCGTCTACAACTGTTCTATCCCCTTTACTCTGGAAGGCAAAGAGTACATCTTCGGCCGTGTGGAACGCCGGGACCAGTGGGCCAATTCCCACGTGCGCCTGTTTGAAAAGACCGGGCAGGACGAATACACCCTGGTGAAGGACCACATGATTTACCAGCTGGAGGACCCCTATGTGGCGCAGATCCAGGGAGAATTGACTCTGGGCGGCACCCACGTCCGGAAAAAGGGTGGAAAAATCGACACCGTTTACGGCTATTTCTTCCGGGGCAAAACCCTGGACGACCTGATCTACTTTACCAGCGGGCCCAAGGGCATGAAGGATATCCGCCTCATCGACCTGCAGGACGGGCGGATCGGCGTGTTCTCCCGGCCCCGGAATGAGGAGATCCGGAAGAAGTACGGCAGCGAATCCATGATCGGCTTTGCCGTCATTCACAGCCTGGACGAGCTCACCGATGAGGTGGTGTCCGGCGCCCGGCCCATTGAGGGCATCTTCGACCAGGGCGAATGGGGCGGCTGCAATCAGGCTTACCTTTTGGAAAACGGCAAAATCGGCGTCATCGGCCATCAAAGCTTCGCCCAGCCCATGGAGGGACGGGAGCCGCTGGCGGTGTACTTGAACGTGTCCTTCGAGTTCGACCCGGAGACCTTTGAAGTAAGCAACCGGAAGGTTATCGGCACCCGCAAGTGTTACCCCGCCGGACAGTCCAAACTTCCCCAGCTGGAAGACTGCACCTTTACCACCGGCATTGTGGTGCGCGAGGACGGCAAGGCCGATCTGTACGGAGGCCTGGGAGACACCGAGGAAGGACGCATCACCATCGACTATCCCTTCTCTTCTCCTGTTAGGAAATAAGGGGAAAGACAAGAAGTTTTTCGTTTTTGCCGGAGAAAATTGACAGATCAGCCAAAAACAAGGTAAAATAGAAAATAAAATGCTGTGTTTCGCTGTACTAAAAGGAAGGGGCGGTGTTGGGTGCGACACAGGCTGAAACAGATCTTGTCCGATTCTTTTTACCGCAGGACCCTGTACATCTACTCTCTGTTTACCGTACTGCTTACCGTGGCCATTCTGATCACCTTGTCCAGCGTAACCACCCAGTCCATACGGGAAACTGCCGCGGAAAATTCCCAGGTGCTGCTGGGCAATCTGGCCAACACCTCTCACTATATCAAAAGCGATGTGGATACCCTGATGTCCACCGTGGCCAACGATTCCAATACCACTGTTTTTGTCAAAAGCAAGCGGGAGCGCAAGGTCATTAACTATTACCTGCACCAGAAGCTGGTGGAATACAAGAGCATATACTCTTACATTCTGGACATTTCGGTGATCAATTTGGAGACGAACACCAGTATCCAGGCCCTGGGCACCAACGTAAACGGAAACGTAAACCTTTCCCTGGCTCAGGAAGCCCTGAAAACCGAGATTTCCCTCCTGCCGCGGCAGATTGAAACCTTCAAGCCCAACCAGACCTACGACGTGATCTCCTTTTTGTACCGGCTGCCCTACGACAACAGCATGGTCATTGTGGACGTGGACGCCGCCCGGTTCCGGCTGGGCATTCCGGAAAGCGACGCCGACAGCCGGGAAACGGCCATTTGGACAGAAAGCGGCCAATGGCTTGTCTACCCGGATCACTATGGAACTTTGGGCCTGAGCCGGGAATACCTGGAAAACACGCTGTCGGAAAACCGGGGATCCGCTTCCCAGTTCAGCGTTGACGATTCCAAACACGGGCTGATGCTGTTTTTCAGCCGCTCAAATGAGCTGGGCTGGTGGTTTGTGGACGCCCAGAGCTATTCCTACTTTTTCAGCACCTACACCACTATCAGCCTCTGGTTCCTGGGGGTCATCGCCGTTTTTCTTCTGCTGTGCTGTACGCTTGCCATGCTGTTCAACCGGCGCTTCCAACGGCCGCTGGCCAAGCTGCTGGAAAAATACAAGGCCGAGTTTGCCGCCGGCACCGGGCCCCGCAACGAGATCCAATATCTGGACCGGGTTATTGCCAATGTGGAGCACGAGCGCTGGCTCAGCGACCGGTATGTGGCCTCTCTGTATCTGCGCAATGTGCTGCTGGGACACGACATGCCCTTCTTCTTTTCCCGGGAGCGCCAGGCAGCTTTGCAGGGTAGATTCCACGCAGCCTACTACTGTGTGCTGCTGCTGCGGATAGAGGCCGACTATTCCATTCCGGAAGACAACCGCGCCGAAGAAATGAACATGCTGCGGTATACCGTGTGCAATTTTGCCGGGGAGATCTTCGGCGAGGAATACCGCTGCGAGGCCTCCGATTTGGACAACGATCTTGCCGCAGTGATCCTGCTGCTGGAAAGCGCCCAGATCAGCCAGGACTACCAACTCTGCTTTCGCAAGCTGCGGGATTTTGCCGACAGTCACATGCGGGTGCTGCTGCGGGGCAGCCTGGGCCCGGTAACGGACAGCTTTGAAGGGATTCAGGCTTCCTGCGCCCAGGCCCGGCACTATCTGGATATGGACGGCCTGATCAGCGCCGGCAGCCTCATCGACTCTCAGACCGTTTCCGAATCCAGCTACCAGGAAAAGAACCGAAAGCTGGTAGAATCCATTCAGGCATACACCCAGGAAAATTTCAACGATCCCCGGCTGTCCCTGAAAAGCATTTCCGATCAGTTTGGCCTTTCCACCACCTATCTGGGAAAGATCTTTAAATCCATCTCGGGAGTTTCCTATTCCAGTTTTGTCACCAGCTGCCGTTTGGAGCAGGCAAAGCTGGCCCTGGTGGAAACCAACAAAACTGTCAACGAAGTGGCGGAGGAAGTGGGTTTTTCCAACTCCACCTATTTTGCCACCGTGTTCAAAAGCGCCTATGGCATTACCCCTACTGCTTACCGCAACAATGCCCGCAAATAACCTGCGCATCGAAAAACAGCCCTCCGGCATACCGGAGGGCTGTTCCTGTTTTTCTGCTCAGATAATTTCCAGATAATCCCTGTCGGGAAGCTGGGGGAAGGGCGCGGTAGGCAGGGTTTGATACCAGAACGCCACCGAGGCGATGTCGTCCTGGAGGGGCAGGTAGCGCCCGCCCTGCCGCCAGCCCAAAGCCTGAATGGTCACCTTCAGGTCGCTTTGGAACCGGATTGGATCCATGATATGCCAGCGGTACATGCCGAACCGGAACTGGCTGCTGTACAGCTTATCCGGGGTGACCACCAGGGGCAGGCCCGTGTAGGGCGTGGTGAAGGGCACATACCTGTCGTGGGTGACCGGGTCCTCAAAATCGTAGGAACCGCAGAAATAATCCTCGGTGCCGGTACCGCAGACCGTGGGGAACTCGCCGTCGCCGTCCATGTAGAATTTGATCTCCCCTTCTCCCCACCAGGCGTTGTTGTTCACGCCCCAGGCCATGTAGGTGCCCACATAGTGGCCCTGGCCTTTTACGCCGTCGAGAATGGTGTACACAGACTTGTAGGGCAGGGGGTTTACCCGCCGGAACTGGGCGTGGAAATAGGCACAGTCCTCGGGGATCTCGGTAAGGGTGTAGTCGATCTGATAATAGTAGGTCATAGTTTCCATGCCGATGTTTTCCAGGGTGATCCGGCAGTGCTTCCTAAAGGGCATCTGCCAGTAGCAGTTAAAGCCCGAAGCGGGGTTGACGCACACCGCCAGGGAAGAGATCTGGGCGTACCGGTTCCAGGAAGAGGCAAAGAAATCGCCCAGAGGACATTCGACAGAGGGATTCTCCTGGCCGTCCCAGTAGAAGCGGATAATGGTGCTGCGCAGGGCACCGCCAGGGATTGTGATCCAGATGTGCTGAATGCAGCCGGGTCCCTCAATGTCGGCAATAGTAAAGGACTTTTCGGGCTCCACGTGGATATAGGGGCTCACCTTCCAGCCCTGGCCCAGATCCCGGGCCGCGTTGGAGGCAAGGCCTTCCCCCAGGCGGGCCATGCCGCCCTTGCCGGGTTCGCCCGTGAAATTCTCGGGGGAAATGGAACGGGTCTTGGCAGAAGAAAGCCGGGAAAGATCGTTCATTCCGTTGACAATGCCGTTAAAGCTCATAGCGAAAACTCCTCTCTCATTCAGCGGTACAGGGGACCGTAGTGGGCGCAGGCGGCATAGTCAGCAGCCTGCAGGTCCTGGGTGCCAAAAGCAGCCCAGGCATGGGGCCGGTAGATCTTCTCCTGCGGCACGTTGTGCATGGCCACGGGAATCCGGAGCATACTGCACAGGGTGATCAGGTCGGCGCCCACATGGCCGTAAACCGTTACGCCGTGGTTGGCGCCCCAGTTGGCCATCACGCTGTACACGTCGGCAAAAGCGCCCTCTCCGGTAAGGCGGGGGGCAAACCAGGTGGTGGGCCAGGTGGGATCGGTGCGCATATCGATCGTATGGTGGGCGTCTTCCGGCAGGTCGGCCGTCCAGCCTTCGGCGATCTGGAGCATGGGGCCCACTCCCTCTACGATATTGAAACGCAGCATGGTCACGGGCATTTCGGCCCGGCACCGGAAGTGGCTGGAAAATCCGCCGCCCCGGAAATACTCGTAGTCGGCCCGGCACCAGTCGGTGGCAGACAGGCAGGCTTTCCGGTCCTCCTCGGTCATTTCCCAGAAGGGCTTCATGCAGGGCTCGCCCGCGCTGTTTCTGGCCGCGCCGCTGCCGTCAAGCGCCGTGGCTCCGGAATTGATCAGATGGATAAATCCGTCTTTCGCCACGCCCTGGGGCTTCCAGCCGGTAACGCGCTGGCAGGCCTCGGGGCTCCAGTAGGTGCGCACGTCGTGGAAGCAGGGGGCAGAGCCGGAAACCAGGGTGCCCAGCAGCATGGAAATGCCGTTGCAGGTGTCGTTTTCCGTGGCAAAGGCCATGGGAGCCTTGGGGCCGTTCCAGTCGAAGGTAGAGGCGAGAATGGCCTCGGTAAAGTCGGCGTTGGGCAGCCAGTCGGTCCACTGGCGCTGCCCCTGGAAGCCGCCGGCCACCGCGTTGCGGCCCAAAGCCTCCTCGTGCCAGCCCAGGCCGTCCAGCTTTTCGTTGCCCAGCAGAATATCCCGCATGATCAGGGTCATCTTGGTCACAAATTCCCAATCCTTCTCGGGGGGAATGACCTTGGACTTGGTGATGACCGGGGGCAGATTCTTCCCGGCGTTTTTGTCAAAGCCCTCGGGGCAGTTCTTCTCGATCCAGGCAAGGGCCCGCTGGTATTCGTCCTTGTCGTAAATTTCCAAAGTCACGCGGCGCAGGATCTCCACCTCGTCCACCCATTCAGCCCGCAGGCCCAGATACTTCTGCATCACGTCCGCGTCGCAGAAGCTGCCGGCAATGCCCATAGCCACCGCGCCCACATTGACGTAAGCCTTGTTCTTCATCCAGCCCACCGCCACAGCGCACCGGGCAAAGCGCAGGATCTTCTCCGCCACGTCCGCCGGAATGGAGGTGTCGGAAACCTCCTGCACATCGTGCCCGTAGATGGAAAAGGCAGGCAGGCCCCGCTGGGCATGGGCGGCCATTACGGCGGCCAGATACACCGCGCCGGGGCGCTCGGTGCCGTTAAAGCCCCACACGGCCTTAATGGTGTTGGGGTCCATGTCGAAGGTCTCGGTGCCGTAGCACCAGCAGGGCGTTACGGACAGGGTCGCCACCACGTTTTCGGTGGAGAACTGCTCCGCCACCCTGGCGGCTTCCGCTCCCCCGCCGATGGTGGTACAGCCGATGACGCACTGCACCGGGGTGCCGTCGGGATACTTCAGGGTATCGCCGATGAGCTTGGCGGCGTTGTTCGCCATGGTCATGGTCTGATTTTCCAGACCCTCCCGGATCCCGCCCCAGCGGCCGTCGATGATGGGCCGGATCCCGATCTTAGGATACAGCATACAAAATTCCTCCCAAAAAATATTGTTTGCGCCGAAAGGGCGCGGTCGCACAAATTACCGGTCCGTAGGCTCTCCCTGCTCCCGGGGAAATTTCTTGTAGCCCGGGTGCCGTCCCGTAATGCGGTAGAATTTCCGCAGGTCGATGAGCTTTTGAATGTTCTCCCGGCCGATGTCCCGGCTGCCTCCCAGAATGATGGCGTTGATGGTGATCTTGGCCCAAAGCTCCAGGCTCTCCATGCGGTAAAAGGCGGTGATCACGTCGGAACCCACCGCCAGGGCGCCGTGGTTTTCCAGCAGCATCACGTCGTGCTCTTCCAAATAAGGCTCGATGGCGTCCGGCACCTCGGAGGTGCTGGGGGTCCCGTAAGGGGTGAGAGGCACCGCGCCGATGGCCGCCACGTCCTCAATCATGTTGTACATGTCCATGGGGCGGTGAGCCACGGCAAAACCGGTAGCTCCCGGCGGGTGGGCGTGGATCACCGCCCGGACGTCTTCCCGCTTATCGTAGCAGCGCAGGTGCATTTTCAGCTCGCTGGAGGGCCGCAGGCCTTCCGCCGCTTCCAGCACATTGCCCTGGCGGTCCAGCCGCAGCAGCTTGTCCGGGGTGATAAAGCTTTTGCTCATGCCCGTGGGAGTGGCCAGCAGTGTGCCGTCCTCCAGCAGGGCGGTGACGTTCCCGTCGTTGGCCGCCACCCAGCCCAGCTGCCACATCTTGTGGCACACGTCGCAGATCTGTTCCTTGATCATTTCAATGTCCATGTCATCTCTCCTCCCAGAAGGTCCTTACCGCCATTATACCCGCTGCGCCCGAGAAGCGCAAGAGCCGGTATCGTTCTCCCGGAAAAAAACAAAAGCGGCGGCTTTGCAAAAAGTAAAAAGCAAAGCCGTCCGCTTTCGGTTTGTCAATTCCCGCCGGAGCAGCAGAGTACGCAGGAAGGGCTGCCGACAGGAAAGCTGCCCGCTTCCTGGAGAAGCCCCGTTTCTCCGTCGATCCGAAACAGGGAGATGTTGTCGCTGTCCTGGTTGGCGCACAGCAGAAAACTCCCCGTGGGGTCGATGGCAAAGCTGCGGGGCGACCTGCCGCCACAGGGCTGCCAACCCAAGGGGGCCAGGGTCCCGTCCTCCGGGGACACGCGAAAGATCACAATGCTGTCGTGGCCGCGGTTGCTGCCGTAGAGGAAGCGTCCGTCCCCGGAAAAGTGAATATCCGCAAAGCTGCAGCCGCTCCCGTCACTGTCCGGCGGCAACGTGGAAACAATCTGCACCCGAGAAAGCCCGCCGTCTTCCGGAGAATAGCGGAAGACCTGCACTGTGTTGGAAAGCTCGCAGGCCGCGTAGAGGTACTGTCCCCCGGGACCGAATTTGCTGATCCTGGGTCCGTCTCCCGGGTCAAAGTCCAGAACGGGACAGGGGCCGGGCTTTAAGGGCTCCCTCCCCTCTGCCAGCCGGTAGCAGAGCAGCCGGTCGGTCCCCAGCTCCGCCACAAAGGCAAAGCGCCCGTCGGGGGAAAAGGCTGTGGAGTGGCAGTGGGGCCCCGCCTGCCGCAGGGGATCCGCCCCGTGGCCATTGTGCTCCATGTACTGTACAAGTTCCCCCAGGCTGCCGTCCGCCTCGATTTGATAGACAGACAAGCTTCCGGTGCCGTAATTGGCCGCGCACAGGTGTTTTTCGTCCGGGGTCAGGGCCGCGTGGCAGGGGTCCAGTCCCCGGGTTTTCCGGGTGTTGACCGGACAGGGCTTCCCCTCCGTCAGCCGGAAGGCCGTCACACCGCCCCCCGGCTCTCCTTCCAGCTCTTCCAGTTCGTTGACCGCATAGAGCATGGTTTCGTCCCGGTTGAGCGCCACAAAAGAGGGATTTGCCGTATCGGCGGCCTCCTGCAAAGACAGCTCCCCCGTTTCAGGGTCCATCAGAAAACGGTAAATCCCCTTTCCCCTGCCCCGAAACATCGAGCCGTCCCCGAACAGGACGTCCCGGGAATAAGTTCCCACGTATACTGGAATTTTCATGCCTGCTCCTCTTTTCATTCTTCGTTCTCCACTCTTTCCAGCGGCGCCTTAAAAGAAATGGCCCGGGAAGTGTGCATACCGTCAAAACGGACGATGTAAGCCCGCTTTTCCAGGTCTGCCTCCAGCACAGTCCCCTCGCCGAACAGGAAATGCCGGACCCGCTGGCCCTGGGGCAGAAGCTCCAGGCTCTCGTCCTCTTCCAGCCTCTGCTCGGAAAGCCGCACCTGCTCCTTCGCTTCCCGGATCAGCCCTTCCCGGGGCGGGACCACATAGTCCAGCAAATCCTGATCGACGTCCAGGATAAACCGGGAGGGGTACCGAGGCGACCCGTCCAGGTTTCGCCCGGCGGCCTCGGAAAGGAACAGCCCCTTTTCCGCCCGGGTGACCGCCACAAAAGCCAGGCGGCGCTCCTCCTCCATGGCGGGCAGGGTCCGCACCTTGCGGGAAGGGAAGATCCCCTCGTTCATGCCGCAGAGGAACACGTAGGGGAATTCCAGGCCCTTGGCCGAATGGACCGTCATCAGCTTCACCTTATCCCGGCTTTCCGCCGTGTCGGCGTTGGTAAACAGAGCCGCGTGGGCCAAGTAGTGCTCCAGCGTGCTTTCCTCGCCGCAGGTGGTCTCATATTCGTAAATGGACTGCTTCAGCTCCGCCAGGTTGTCCAGCCTCTGCTGGCTGCCCTCGGTGCGGAGCATTTCCTCATAGCCGCTTTCGTGCAGGATCTCCCCCAGCAGCTCCGAGACCTGCCGGCCGCCGCAGCCGGCGGCGTAAGCTCGGATCAGGCTGATAAACTGCCGGGCCTTCGTCCCGGAAAACAGCGGGTCGTCTACCGTCCGGCACAGGGCCTCGAACAGGGAACAGTTTTCCCGTTCGGCGTATTCCTTCAGGAATTTGATCCGCCTTTCCCCCAGGTTCCGTTTGGGGACGTTGCAGATCCGCAGGAAGGAAAGGTCGTCCTGAAAAGCTGCCATCCGCAGGTAGCTGAGGGCGTCCTTCACCTCTGCCCGCCCGAAAAATTGGACGCCGCTGTAAATGGTGTAGGGGATCTCTGCCTTCAGCAGGGCTTCCTCCACCGTGCGGGTGACGTAATGGGCCCGATAGAGAATGCAGATGTCCCCCAGGGCCACGCCGTTTGCCTGAAGCTCCCGGATCTTCCCGGCGATCCAATTGCCCTCCGCCTCGGCGTTTTCCCCGTCGTAGCACACCACCCGGGGACCGTCTCCCTCCCTGGGGATCAGCGCTTTTTTCATGCGCTTCCGGTTCTTTTCGATGAGGGAATTGGCCACCGCCAGGATCTGGGACGTGGAACGGTAATTCTCCATCATCATAATGGTCTTTACGTTTGGGAACTGCCGATCGAAGTCCAGCAGATAGCGGATATCCGCTCCCCGCCAGGTGTAGATGGTCTGGTCGGGGTCCCCCACCACGAACAGGTTTTTGTGGTAGCCGCAGAGGGCTTCCATCAGCTGGTACTGAGGCCGGTCGATATCCTGGAACTCGTCGATCATAATGTATTCCAGCCGCTGCTGCCACTTCAGCTTTACCTCTGGGAACTGAGAGAAGATGTACAGCGAAACCATGATGAGGTCGTTGTAATCCAGGCCGAAGCATTTCTTTTCCTGATAGAGATAACCGTAGAAAATAATTTCCTTTGGGGTGGAGGCCTTCAGGTATTTTTCATGGAGCACCTCCGGGGACATGGTGAGCATGTCCAGGTAATAGTCGGGCCGCTCCAGCATTTTCATAATCTCGATCATGTCCCGGGCATTTGAAAAAGTCATGTCCCGCAGGGTGAGGCCCCGCTCCTCGTAAATGATCTTCAGCATGGCGTCGATGTCGGAATTGTCCAGCACCAGAAAGCTTTTGGGATACTGCACCCGGTGGCTGTCCTCCTGGAGAATGGACACGCAGAAGCCGTGGAAGGTGTTGATGTAGCCGGTGTCGCTGTCCCCGGTGAGCTGGTGAATGCGCTGGCGCATTTCGCCTGCCGATTTGTTGGTAAAGGTGACGCACAGGATATTGCCCGGCAGAATACCCGCCTCGTTTACCAGAAAGGCAAAACGGTGGGAAAGGGCCCGGGTTTTGCCGGAACCCGCCCCCGCGATCACCCGCACGATCCCTTCAGTGGACGTCACCGCCTCCCGCTGGGCGGCGTTCAGCCCCTCTAAAAGCCCGCTCATGGCCTACTCTCCCTTCCGTTGTGAATGTTTGTTCTATTCCTTAGACTATCATACCGATTTTTGCCTCCCCCGTCAATCCGTAAAATTTGAAAAATGGCAAAAGGCCATTGCGTTCCCACCGGTAATTCGTGTACAATGGAAACTGAAAAAATTGTGAGGGCCGCGCCCTTGGGGAGGGATTCCTTTGGAACTGATCAAAATTGAGGAAAACGGCATTTATCTGGTCTTCGGCATTACCGAAGAAAACGCCATAAAGCTGCTGCATTTCTCCGCTCTGCCCTTTGACGAGGGCACCCTGCGCTCCCGCTACGGCGTGGAGGCCTTCCGGTTGGCGGAGGTACAGGTCTCCGGCCTGGACCGGCCTTTGGAACGCCACGGCCTGAAATACATCGTCACCGCTCCGGGCTACCGGCTGCAATATCAAAGCTTTGACGACAGCCGCAACGAACTGGGCCGGAAGCTCACCGTCACCACCGCGGACGAGCCCACCGGGCTCACGGTGCGCAGCCATCTGCAGTTTTACGACGGCATTTCCGTGGTCCGTTCCTGGACGGAGGTGGAAAACGCCGGCTCCGTGCCCCGGGGCCTGGAATATGTATCCTCCTTTTCCCTGGCCGGCATTGAAAAGGAAGGCTTAAAGCCCTTTGACGAAAAGCTGCGGCTGGGCATTCCCCACAACGGCTGGCAGAAGGAGCTTCACTGGAATTTTTACACCTTAAAGGATCTGGGGTTGTCCGTTTCCCAGCCCTTGGACTTTTTCCACACCTCCAAAACTATCGGCGTTACCAACACGGGCAACTGGTCCACCAAGGAATATTTGCCCATGGG
>CAZBDS010000010.1:0-6972 GCA_964490735.1 uncultured Acutalibacter sp.
TTGGAAACGTCCACCTCATAGAACCAGGGGCGGTTTTTCAGCTCCTCCGTGCGGTAAGTCAGGTTCGAGCCGAACACGCCGTCTATGTACCCTTCCCGATAAGCCTTGTCAAAGGTCTCCAGGCCGTTGGTAAAAATGGCGTAGGTGGCGTATGCGAAAATGCGCCTGGCCTTTCTGGCCTTCAGGTTGTAGGCGATATCCAGCATAGATTCCCCGGAGGAGATGATGTCGTCGGCAATGAACACGTCCTTGCCCTCCACGTCGGCGCCCAGGTATTCGTGGGCCACAATGGGGTTCCTGCCGTCCACCACCCGGGAATAATCCCGGCGCTTATAGAACATGCCCATATCCACGCCCAGCACGGAAGCGTAGTACATATTCCGGCTCAGGGCTCCTTCGTCAGGGCTGACGATCATAAAGGCGCCCCGTTCTGTGGAAAGGTCGGGGAAGTTGCGGAACATGGCCTTCAATACCTGATAACTGGGCATCAGGTTGTCAAAGCCCATGAGAGGCACGGCGTTCTGCACCCGGGGATCGTGGGCGTCAAAGGTGACCACGTTTTCCACACCCATGGCCTGAAGCTCCTGCAGGGCCACGGCACAGTCCAGGGATTCCCGGTAATTCCGCCGGTGCTGACGGCCGCCGTACAGAATGGGCATGATCACGTTGATGCGGTGGGCCTTGCCGGAAGCCGCCTGGATCAGCCGCTTCAGGTCCTGAAAATGGTCGTCGGGGGACATGCGGTTTTCTTTGCCGAAGTAGTTGTAGGTGCAGCTGTAGTTTCCCACGTCCACAATGAAAAACAGATCGTAGCCGCGAACGGTGTCCGAGATCAGGCCTTTGCCGTCTCCGGACGAAAACCTGGGGCAGCTGTTCTTAATCCGGAAGGTCTCCACGTCCATTCCGGCTTCCCGGGCCCAGCGCAGCAAATGCGCTTCTATCTTGTCGGAAAGCTCCGTCGCCCCCGCCAAAGAGACGATCCCCAGAGGGGCTACACCGGTCTTAGGGCTGAAAAAAACCTTCGCCGATTGTTCCATACTGTTGGCCATCCTTTCTTCGGTCCATACGCTATTTGATTGTCCTGCCGCATACTGCGGTCTTCTACAGATAAATAGTAACACAAAGCCCGACGGGTTTCCACAGAAATTCACACAGAATTTACATTTTCAACACTCTGAACAGTTTTTGAAGAAAACGGGCAAATCAGTTTGTGCTTCCCTGTAGCAAAACGGCGTCATAGGGCCCCATCTTTACTTCTTTTACCGGTTCTTTCCCGGGGAAGAGGACATATCCTTCCGGCAGGGAAAGCTTCTTTTCCTCGCCGGAAAAATTCTGCAGGAATACAAATTTTATGGGGCCCGCCTCCCGCAGGCAGGCCTCCACCCCGCGGGGCAGCTCCGCTTCCAGGGCCCGCTTTATGCCCAGTTCGCTCACCAGGCTGCCGTACAAATCCCGATAGAACTGCCCCTCCGCCCGGGCGGCCAGGTAGTAGGCCCGTCCCTTCCCGAAGGAATGGACAGTAAAGGCGGGAGTGTCTTTGTAAAAATCGGCGCCGTAGCTTCCCAGGCTCTTTGCCCCTTTCAAGTGGATCAGGGCGCAGAGCTCCGACACCTGATAGCTTTTGCCGCTTTCCAGCTCGATGGTGTTCTTCTCCCCGTCCCACAGGGCGTCGGTGGCCTCGTTCCACAGGCCGAACAGCTCCATCAGGCCGCCTCCGGGCCAGCCCCCCAAATAGCACAGGTCGTTTTCGTTGACAAAGCCCATAACGTAGGTGCCCACCACTGTGCCGCCCTGCTCCGCAAAAGCCTTCAATTTCTCCTCAAAGCCTTCCCGCAGCAGGTAAACCATGGGGGCAATCACCAGCTTGTAGCCGTCCAGGCTCTGGCTCTCGTCCACAATATCCGCCGGCACGCCCAGCTCCCACAGGGCCCGGTAGTGGTCCAGTACCGTTTCGGTATAGTGCATACCGCAGTTTCTGGGGCCGGCCGACCCTTCGATGGCCCACAGGTTTTCCGTGTCGTAGACGATGGCCGCCTCCGCCTTGACCGTGCTGTTGTACAGGGGCTCCAGCTCCTCCAGCCGCTCTCCCACCGCCTGCACGCCCCGGAATTCATAGGTGTCGCTGCCGCCGTAGTGGTCCACCACCGCGCCGTGGAGCTTTTCCGTAGAGCCCCTTCCCTTCCGGAACTGGAAATACTGCACGGAATTGGAGCCGTGGGCCACTGCCTGCATGGAGGCAGTCAAGTGCATACCCGGCCGCTTCAGCCGGGAAACCGGCGTCCAGTTGGTCACGCTGGGGGTGGACTCCATCAGCAGGAAGGGCTGGCCCTTCAGGCTGCGCATATAGTCGTGCCAAAAGGCCGTCCGGACCGCTTCGCCGCTGTTGTCCCCGGCCTGCCACTGGGGATAGCTGTCCCAGGAGATCACGTCCAGCGCTTTTGCAAATTTGTTGTAGTTGTAGCAGCTGAAATAGTACATAAAATTGGTGGTGACCGGCAGGGTGGGATCCACCGCCTTTACCGCGTCCCGTTCCAGCTTCATAAAGTCGATGACCTGGTCGGTGGTAAACCGCATCCAGTCTAGGTTCAGACCCTGGGTGCTGTGCTCGCCGTTTTGCAGCGGGGGGTGGATCTGCTCCCAATCGGTGTAGGTATGGCTCCAAAAATCCGTCCACCATTCCTTGTTCAGGGCTTCCAGGGTGCCGTACTTTTTCTTCAGCCATTCCCGGAAAGCCGCCTGACACAGAGGGCAGTAGCAAATGCCGCCGTACTCGTTGGAAAGGTGCCACAAAATCACCCCGGGGTGCGCGGCAAACCGCCGGGCTAAAGCCGCATCCAGCGCCTTCACCTTTTCCCGGTAAACAGGGGAGGTATAGCAGTGGTTGTGCCGGTCACCGGTCTCGTCCCGCACCAGGTTCCCCTGAACCCGGCGGATCTCGGGATACTTTTCGCTCATCCACACGGGCTTTGCGCCGGAGGGGGTGGCCAGCACGGTGTAAATGCCGTTTTTGTACAGCCGGTCAATGATTTCCTCCAGCCAGTCAAAGTGATATTCGCCCTCTTTCGGCTCCAGCTTGGCCCAGGCGAAAATGCCTACGGAAACGCAATTGATGCGGGCCTCCTTCATCAGCTCGATGTCCCGGGCCAAAATGTCGGGCCGGTCCAGCCACTGGTCCGGGTTGTAATCGCCCCCATGAAGAAACCGGGGAAACCTGGGGGTAAGCTCTTTCATCTGCAACTTCCTTTCTTCCTGCCGTATTCTGATTTTATCATACTCTCTTCCAGGCCGTTTGAAAAGCGCGAAATCAAAAAATCCCCCTGAAAAAGTAATTGACAAAAATTTTTTATTCTGGTATGATGGTGCCAAAGAAAATAAAACATTTGTTCTATTCTGGAAAGGAAGCGCCGCCATGTACGAGATCCGAAAAAAGGAAAGTTTTGCCGTCATTGGCAAGCTGGGCTCCACCGAAGAGGGCGAGGGATTTATCCAGCGCCTTTGGCAGGAAGCGAACGATCACTTTCAGGAGATCGCCCCGCTGGCAAAAAGGTCGGAAGACGGCAGCTTTGCCGGGTTCTGGGGCTTGATGTCCGACGGCGGCATGCATTTTCAGCCCTGGACAGGCGGCTATTCCCATGGCCTGTACTTGGCAGGCGCAGAGGTGGAAAGCTCCGCCGAGGCCCCAGAGGGCTGGGCCAAATGGGTTTCCCCGGGCTACGAGTACCTGGTGACACCTGCCGGCCCCCAAGCCTTTTCCCAAGGGCTGGACCATCTGAAGCGGGAAGGCCTGACACTGGCCGGCGCCGTTTACGACTATACGGATCCCCGCAGCGGTGAAAGCTTTCAGTTTTTCCCGATCCGTAAACTGTAAAGGAGAAATCGTCATGCAAAAAGAAAAGCTTCTGCATCATTTCCTGCAAACCGGCCCTTACACCAACGCCGGCCCTTACAGGGAGTACTTCCAAAGCCTGCCGGACGATCCCAAAGCCCTGGGAGACCTGATTACCCACCAGATCGTTCACCGAGTCACCCTGCGGGAGGGAAACACCAACGCGAACTTCGACCTGCGCTATGGGGATATGGACCGCTTTCCCTGGCACCGCATGCGCTGCGAGGACGACATGTTCCTCACCGCCCCGGCCATAACGGCGGAGCTGTTCCGCCTGGACGAGCGGGGCTTTGTGCCCAACCGGGCCGTAGAGCACAAGCTGATCCTCACCTGCCGGTATGTGTCGGTGCTGGTCTCGGCCATCTACAAAGCGAAGGGGGTCCCCTGCCGGAGCCGGGCGGGCTTTGCCCCCTATTTTCACCCGGAAGTCAGCATGGATCATTGGATCAACCAGGTGTGGAGCGAAAAGGAAAACCGCTGGGTCACCTTTGACGCCGACGGCTTCTATGACGAACAGGCCATGGGGATCCGCCAGTACGACATGGACGAAACCTCCTTTGACTGGGCGGCGGGGGCCTGGCTGGCGATCCGGGAAGGAAAAACCGACGGAAAAGAATTTCTGTATGCCGACGGCCTGGGCACCTGCTCCCTGAAAGCTGTGATCCGCTATCTCTTTTACGATTTCCACGCCCTGATGAACAACGAGATCTCTTACCTGTTTCAGCCCTGCTATATCGACGGGAAATTCGATTCCCTCACGGAAGAAGATTTCCGGGAGCTGGACGGCCTTGCCCGGCTGATGCTTTCCCCGGACGAGAATTTCGACGCCCTGCAGGAGCTTTGGGAAACCGACCGGAAACTGCGCGTCCTCAACAGTCCCTTAGTGGGAGACTGGGACAACCTGCCCCTGCTGGACCAACGTATCGTTGGATCAACACGCGAAGGCAGCGATGTGTAAGCAAAAATCTCACCGCCCGACCCAACGTACCGCTGGACCAACACATGCCGACGTACCGTTGGATCAACACGTGAACCCGCTTCAGCAGAAGGATAAAACCCCGCCGCCCGACCAATGCACCGCTGGACCAGAACCGAGCCTTTCAAACGCGAAAGCCCGGCTGAGAAAGATTCTCGGCCGGGTTTTCGGCTTTTTTTGATTGTAAACCCCTCCCCGATATGGTAAAATGAAAGAGTACTTCCACCAAGCGGCTTCCCGGGGCCGCAGCTTTGCAGGGAGGAGGCCCGTCCGTGAAAAAGGTTTTGCGAAAACACGCCCGATGGTTTATGGGGCGCATCAACAGGGACCGCATCGATTCCACCGCGGCCCACAGTTCCTTTTTCCTCATCATTTCCTTTCTTCCCTTTATCGCCCTGCTGCTCACCTTGATGCAGCGCATTCACTTTTCCTCGGGCATGTCCATCATTGAGGCGGCCATCAACCTGTTCCCCGAAAGCGTGGCCGGTTTTGTAAAGGACCTGTTCCCCAGCCCTCTGGAATCCAGCGGCGTTCTGCCCGTGGCCATCATCATGGCGCTGTGGTCCTCTTCCATGGGCATGGTGGCGGTCATCAAGGGTCTGGACCACATCTACGAGGTCCAGGAGACCCGCAGCTATGTGAACCTGCGGCTGATGGCCTTGCTGTACGTGCTGCTGTTTGCGGTGGTCATTATCGTCACCGCGGCCCTGCTGGTGTTCGGGTCCACCATCTACAATTACCTGCTGCAGCGTTCCTCGCCGTTTTTCGCCAAGCTGCTCATCAATTTCAAGTCGCTGGTAGGCTTTGTGCTGCTGCTGGGATTTTTCCTGCTGATGTTCACCTTCCTTCCCCTCCGCCGGGTCAAGCTGATCCACAACCTGGCGGGCGCCGCGTTCGGCGCGGGAGGCTGGGTGCTGTTTTCCTTCTTCTTCTCCCTGTTTGTAGAGAATTTTTCCAATTTCTCCATTTACGGCGGCCTTGCCACCCTGGTGATCTTGATGTATTGGCTGTTTTTCTGCGTGTACATCATGTTCCTGGGGGCAGAGGTCAGCATGTGGCTGGAGACCAGCGGCATTCAGAACGATCTGAAAAATCTCTGGAAAAAATACCGGAAGAAAAGGGCCCGGGAACCGGGTCCCGGAAAATCCTGACCTCTGCTAAAAAGGAGTTTTGTCATCGTGAAAACCATCGTTGTCATAGACGGCCAGGGAGGCAAAATGGGTGCGGCCCTAACTTCCCAGCTGAAAAGCCAGCTCCCCGAAGCCAGGGTGATCGCCGTGGGGACCAATTCCACCGCCACCACCGCCATGCTGAAAGCTGGAGCGGACGCGGGCGCCACCGGGGAAAACCCCGTGGTGGTCAACTGCGCCCACGCGGACATCGTGGCCGGCCCCATGGGGATCATCACCGCCAACGCCCTGTATGGGGAGATCACCCCGAAAATGGCCGCGGCCGTGTCGGAAAGCGCCGCCCAAAAGCTGCTGATCCCCGTAAACCGCTGCTCCGTCACCGTGGTGGGGGTAGAGGAGCTGCCCCTCAATGATTACGTGCGGCTGGCGGCCCAAAAGGCAAAGGAAATCCTGGGCTGACAATTCCGCCCGGAAGGGAAATGAAAAATGGAGCTTTGGGATATTTACGATGAAAACGGAAACAAAACCGGCCGGGTCCATACCCGCGGAAAGCCCATGGTGCCGGGAGACTACCACCTGGGCGCCATCATTGTAGTGGTAAACCGCGGCAGAGAGATCCTCTGCACCCTGCGCAGTCCGGAAAAGCGGGTTTACCCCGGCGTGTGGGAAAACACCGGGGGCGGCGTTCTGGCGGGGGAAGACAGCCTGACCGCCGCCGTGCGGGAATTGAAAGAAGAAACCGGCATTCAGGCTGCGCCGGAGGAGCTGACCTTTCTCTACAGGGTCAAAATGCTGGAGCCGGACGGGGCAGGCCTGTTTAACGACGTGTACGCCCTGCGCCGGGACATGGATCTAAGCGAGGTGGTCCTTCAGCCCGGCGAGACTTCAAACGCCAGATGGATCCCCTACAAGGAATGGGAAACGCTGGGCCGGGCCGGGAAAATCCTCACCCCTGCCGGGCCGGACAACGACGAATTTTT
>CAZBDS010000010.1:7072-16949 GCA_964490735.1 uncultured Acutalibacter sp.
ATGGCGATCAAAGTGGGAATGGTCTCCCTGGGCTGCGCAAAGAACCAGGTAGACGGGGAAATGCTGATGGCCTCCCTGAAAAAGGCTGGTTTTCAGCTCAGCGACGACGCGGCATTGGCGGATATTGCCATTGTGAATACCTGCGGCTTTATCGAAAGCGCCAAGAAAGAATCCATCGACGAGATTCTGGAGCTTGCCACCCTGAAAAAGGAGGGCCGGATCAAAAAGCTGGTGGTCACCGGCTGCCTGGCGGAACGGTATCAGCAGGAGATCCACAAGGAGCTCCCCGAGGTGGACGCCGTTTTGGGCATTGGCGCCAACGGCGACATCGCCGACTGCTTAAAGCGCATGATGGACGGCGAATTTGTGGAAAGCTTCCCCGAAAAGGAGCGCATGCCCCTCTGCGGCGACCGGGAGCTCTCCACCCCCAGCTGGTCCGCCTATCTGAAAATTGCCGAGGGCTGCGACAACCGCTGCTCTTACTGTGCCATTCCCCTAATCCGGGGCGGTATGCGCAGCCGCACCATGGAAAGCATAGAGGAGGAAGCCCGAGCCTTGGCGGAAAACGGCGCAAAAGAACTGGTGCTCATTGCCCAGGACACCAGCCGTTACGGCAAAGACCTGTACGGGGAATATTCCCTGGCAAAGCTGCTGACCCGCCTTGCAAAGATCGACGGCGTCAAATGGATTCGGGTGCTGTACTGCTACCCCGACGCCATTACCGACGAGCTGATCGATGTGATGGCCACCGAAGAAAAGGTGGTAAAATATATCGACCTGCCCCTGCAGCACGCTTCCGGAAAGATCCTGAAGGCCATGAACCGCCGGGGAGACCGGGAACAGCTGACCGCCCTCATCAAAAAGCTGCGGGAAAAGATCCCCGGCGTGATCCTGCGCACCACCCTCATTGCCGGGTTCCCGGGCGAGACGGAAGAGGATTTTACCCAGCTGGCAGAGTTTGTAAAGGAGATCCGGTTCGACCGCCTGGGCTGCTTTGCCTATTCCCAGGAAGAGGGCACCCCCGCCGCCGCCCTGCCGGATCAGCTCGACGAGGAAACCAAAGAGCGGCGGGCTGAGATCATCACCGAAACCCAGAGCCGCATTATGGAAGAAAAAGGACAGGCTTACGTGGGCAAAACCCTGGAAGTGCTGGTGGAGGGCTTCGACCGTTACGCCGAGTGCTGGTTCGGCCGCTCTGCCATGGACGCCCCAGACGTGGACGGAAAGGTGTTTTTCACCGCTACTGCCAAGCGCCCGGTACTGGGACACTTTGTCAAGGTGACGATTGAAGACTGCATCGACTGCGACCTGTACGGCCATCTGGCCGCAGTCCCCTTCGTCTAACCAACGTACCGTTGGATCAACACGTGCCAGCGTACCGCTGGACCAACACGTGAAGGCAGTGAGATGTAAAAAGAGACCTTACCGCCCGACCTTAGGTATCGCCCTCTCTTTCACACACAACCCTTTAAGAAGGTGTTTTTATGAAAATGAACCTCCCCAATAAGCTCACCCTGGCCCGGGTGGCCCTGGTGCCGGTATTTATGGTGTTCGCCGCCTTTTCCCACTACGGGCAGACGGACTTCAGCTGGGTCATGAGCCTGCTGGCCGGTATTGTGTTTGCCGCCGCCAGCTTCACCGATTTTCTGGACGGCTATCTGGCCAGGAAAAACCACCTGGTCACCGACTTTGGAAAATTCGCCGACCCTCTGGCGGACAAAATGCTCACCACGGCGGCTCTCATCTACATGGTAACAGATGGGGTCTGTTCCCCGATCGTGCTGGCCCTGGTGCTGTTCCGGGAATTCGCCGTAGCCGGCGTGCGCATGATCGCCGCCGGCAGCAAGGTCATCGCCGCCAATATATGGGGCAAGGTAAAAACCGTTCTGCAGATGGTCACTGTCCTTTTCTACTACTTTGGCGCCGCCCTTTCCGGAGCCACCGATATTTTGGCCGTATCCCTCATCACCCGGATCCTTTGCTGGGCCGTGGCTGCCGTCACGGTACTTTCGGGCCTAAAGTACCTTTGGGATAACCGCCAGTACATCAACACCGCGAAATAAAGTCACAGGCCTGCCCCCGGCCGCATACAATAGACAGCAAGGGGGACAAGAACAACATGGTAAGCGAAGCGCCGGCAGAACAGACTGCCGAATCCCTAGAGCTGCTGGACAACACCCAGTCGCTGCTCCGGGTGATTTTCCTCGGTCTGGCCCTCCAATACAAAGCCATGGATCTTCAGCGCTGCCAACTGCTTCGGGAACCTGAAGATCCCGCGCAGGAAATGCCGGATCCCATAGCGGTGCAGACGGCGGCTTCTCTCATCACCCTGTGCGCCCTGTTTGGCTTCCAGCGGCAGGCGGAACAGCTGGCCTGCCAGGCGGCCATGGCCGGAGAAACCCCGGATATGACCGACGTAAAGCTTGGTGCCACGGTGATCCTCATTTCCCTAATCCGCTTGGTTCGGCTGCAAAACCAGCCCAGCCTGGAGAATTCTCTGGAAGACGCCGCGCTGTAACCGCAAAAAGGCCCTCGGAAATCCGAGGGCCTTTCCTTTCCGGTTCACGTGCGGGCCCGGCTGCGCTGCCGGACCTTTACCGGCTGCGCCGCATGGGGCCGTATTCCTCCCCGCTGGTACCGGGCAGAATATTGTAATTAAATCTGGGCCGGTCGCCGGGCATATAGAAGTACACAAATTTTACCGAGAAGATATCACATATGATAAAATTGTTGGCCGCCTCATCATACAGGGTGACATAGCTTCTTCCCACAAAGTACAGGATTCCCTGCTTTCGCACAATCTGCGCCGTGCCTATTAGAAACTCCACCACCACGTACTGGCCGATGTTCTGGGCCAGGATCGCCTGCATGGACCCTCGCATCTCTTCGCCGCTGAAATCCTCCAGCGGCGGGTGATAGAAATTATCCAGCCTGGCCGCGCCGTTTTCGCTTCCCTCAAAATCCACACGTCCCCGCAGCCGCTGCATACCGGGGGAATTTACTCCCCGGGCCCGTTCCTGTCCGTCCATCATAGCATGACCTCCTTAGGTTTCCGCATAAGCCGCCGTTGGATTGTAAAAACAGTGGTCGCCAATGCGGATTACAAATTCGCCCACTTGAGAGGGAAAAAAATCCCGGCAGGTAGGCTTAAAGGGATTAAAAAACCAAAGGGCAAAGCCCAGGTTTGTCAGCCGGTTCCCGGCAATGGCCCAGTCGGCAATGTCATACTGTATCTCGGTGGGCCGCATGTTGTAAATATTCTGCATGTTATATTGCCCGCCTACTATTTCCATTGCACAGGTAAACTGCCCGGGTTGGTAGACCACCTGGCGGATTGTGTCCAGCCTTCCATACTCGCCAAGGGTCGTCTGCACCCGGTTCATCACCACGCAGGCTACTGCCTTCATACCGGTGTCCCCCTCGCCCCCCGCTTCACATTCCACCAGCCGCGCCAGGATATCCCGATCCGAAAACGCCATACCTCTCCTCCCTCCATTTCCTGCTGTGTTCTGTAATTCTCCTTCCATTTTTATGCGCGAAAACCCCGGGTGATTCCTTTCTTGACTTTTCACAAAAACACCACTATACTTTCTTCACAAACCTGGAAGGGGGACTGAACCATGGAACACATGGCATGGCTGGGACGGGTAAAGCCCGGCTGCAAAGAAGAATATGTCCGCCGTCACGCGGCGCTTTGGCCGGAACTGGCAGCGGTCCTGAAGCAGGCGGGAATCTGCAACTACAGCATTTTCTATGTAAACGGCCAGCTGTTCGGCTACTACGAATGCGAAAAGGGCGTGGCCTATGCGGAAAAGGTCCAGGCGGAAAGCCCGGTGGTGGACCGCTGGAACGAATACATGAAAGACATTCTAGAGCTGGAAATGGACCCGGAAACCGGCGCCCAGCCCAAGCTGGAGCAAGTCTTTCATTTGGAATGATGCGGCAAGGCAAAAGGATTCCCCGGCGCTGCCGGGGAATCCTTTTGTTTGAATCAGCCTTTTTCATTCAAATATTCTTCAAGAAAATATGCGGCTACGGCCCCGTCGGCGGCGGCGGTAACCACCTGCCGCACAGGCTTTGCCCGCAGGTCTCCCACGGCGAAAACTCCCGGCAGGAGCTGTCCCTCCGGCCCGTGGATCCGGGTGGTCTCGTCCGCCTTTACATATCCTCCCTCGTCCAGCTCTATAAGGCCCCGGAACAGGTCGGAATTGGGCAGAAGCCCCACGGCGACGAACACGCCGTCACAGGCAAGCGTCCTCACTTCCCCGGTGTTCTTTTCCCGCACCTTTACGCCGGTGACCCTTTCTCCGTGCAGAAGCTCTTGTGCCTGGCTGTTCCAAACGAATTCCACATTGCCCGTCTGCTTCAGCTGCTCTTCATAAATTTTCGAGGCCCGCAGCCGGTCCCGCCGGTGAACGAGATAGACTTTTTCACACAGCCGGGAAAGGTACAGCGCGTCGGCAGCAGCGGTATTGCCTCCCCCGATCACGCAGACCGTCTTTCCCCGGTAGAACATGCCGTCGCAAGTGGCGCAGTAGGAAACGCCCCGGCCTCGCAGCTCCCGTTCCCCAGGCAGCCCAAGCTCCCGGGGAGAAGCCCCGGTGGCCAGCACCAGCGCCCGGGCCCGGTAGGTTTCCTTCCGGGTCACCGCCAGCTTTTCCGGGCCCTCTGGCTTTATCTCCAGCACTTCGGAAAGCTTTGTTTTCACGCCGAAGCGCTCCGCGCCTTCCTTCATCTGCATGGCAAGCTCAAAGCCGCCTATTCCCTGGGAAAAACCGGGGTAGTTGTCGATCTTGTCAGTGGTGCCCATCTGCCCGCCGGGGGACAGTTTTTCCAGCACCAGCACAGAAAAACCGGCTCTGGCGGCATACAGCGCCGCCGTATACCCGCCGGGCCCGCCGCCGATGACGATCACGTCATAAAGCTCCTGTTCCATAAAAAGCCCTCAGCCTAAAAGAGCTTCCAGCGCTTCTTTGGGCTGAAGGCCCACCAGGGTGCCAGCCTCTTTGCCGCCCTTAAACAGGACTGCCGTGGGAATGCTCGTCACGCCATACCGGGCGGCCAGCTCAGGTTCCTGGTCCACGTCTACTTTGCCCACGGCGAGTTTGTCCTCGTTCTCCTGGGCAAACTCGTCTACAATAGGCGCAAACATTCTGCAGGGCCCGCACCAGGTGGCCCAAAAATCCACCAGCACCGGCTTTTCCGCTTTCAAAACCTTTTCTTCAAAATTGTCTTTTGTCAATGTTAAAATTTCCATAAGCCATTTCCTTTCTTTTCTTGTTCCGCCCCGAAATTTCTGTACAGGCGGAGGATCTTTCAGTTTTGCTCATAGACCAGGGAACATGCCTCCCGCACGTTCATTTCCTGAAAATACCGGTTTTCCTTGGGGATCCACTCGTCCAGAAAGCGCCGAAGCATCATGCTGCCGCTGCGCTTCAGGATCCTCGCCTGCTGCTCCCCGGGCGGCACGGACAGGAACACCTTCACGTCATAGTATTCCCTCAGTTCCGGGTGCATACAGTAGCAGCCCTCAAAAATAGAGACCTTTTTCGGACTAACCTCCACCGGATCGCCCAGCTGCATCAAGCCGCAGTCAAAGGGCCGGAAGGAAAAGGGCTTTTCTTCCTTTACCTTTTCGCAGAGCTCCTCCCGGAACCGCTCCCGGTCGAAGTTGCCGCCCACTTCTTCCAAACGCTCCGGCGTGCGCTTTTCCAGGGGCAGAAAAAAGTCGTCGGCATGAAACAGGTTGGCGTCAAACAGCGAAGCGATCAGCTTGGCCGCGGTGGATTTTCCGCTGCCGCTGTTGCCGTCTATCGCCACCCTGACGCTGCCCTTTTCCCGCAGGCACTGTTCCATGGCGGCATACAGCTCGGGAAAGCGGACATACTCCTTGCGCACCACCCGGTACGCCGGTTCATACGCTTTACGGTATTCGGCACTATGGTGAACTGCAGGATACCCCGCCTTTTTGTATTCAATCAAATACTCTTTCGCCTGCTCCGGTGTAAAGCGGAACAGATCCGGCCGCTGATCGCAAAGCTCGTACAGCAGCTTCAGCTTTTCCTCAAACCGGAACCAGGCCCCTTTGGGGACGTTTTCCGCCGACAGCACGAAGATCCGGTTCATCAGCTCCGGGGAAAGCAGTTGGCTGATAGACAGGTTCATACGGCAGTAATCTCCGAAAAACGCATCGATATAGGGCTGCCGCTTCTGCTTGTCCGTCAGGCCCGCAATCTCCCGCCGCAGCCTTTCCAGGCTGTCCGCCTCATTTTGGATCATGTGCCCGCCGCCAAATTCGCTTTGGTAGATCCGCTTTACAAAATCCTGGATCTGCGCCTTTGGGCGGGTCTCCGCACAGTGGGTTAAAAAGAGGCTGGCATCGAGCACGTCCTGCTCTGTAGTGTGCAAAGTTGGATACATCGGCATTCTCCCCCTTTCCGGCGCCGCCGAATTTTTTATTTAGCGGGCGCTTACGGCCTTGGTCACAATCACGTCCACGCCGGTGCCTGCCACATTCTTAACGGCCACATCGCCAATTTCCACAGGAGCCCGTACCGCGGCGTTCCGAATGGCCTCCATGCAGGCAAAGATCTTTTCCTTGGGGATATCCCCCTTGGTCCGCACCGAGGTCACCGGAGCCTGTCCGTTTTCCACCAAAACCGTAGAGGTCACGGTTCTGACAGGGGCGGTCACTTCTCGGCGGCCGTATTCCTCGCCGCGCTTGCAGGTATTGCCCGAAACAGACAACACCCTGCCCGCCTCATCGGTCTCTACCTTCAGGGTGCAGCCCAAAGGACAACTGATACAGGTAAGCTCTCTTACAGCCATCTCATTGCCCCTCCTTTCCTTCTTCGCCGGCCCAAACGACAATCTCGCTTTCGCCGCCTGTGAACCATTCCTTCTTCAGTATCACCTGCTCCATTTCGCCGGGGGCCATCACCGGCCGCTTTCTGCGCAGGACTTCCTTCCCGTCCACAGTAACCTTCACCGCGGCGTTCCGCAGGTTTCTGCCCACCCGGAACCGGACTACTGTGCCGTCCTCCATGCGCTCCGGGCAAAGGGTGCAGGGCACCGTATAGCGCACCGCCCCTTGGGGAACCAGGGGAATGCCCGCCTCCCGGGGACCTGCCTGCCCCAGCACGAACCGGGCGGCGTTCCTGCCGGCCTGTTCCGCTTCCTCGGAAACATAGTCCACCAGGTCGTGGACGTGGAGCACATTGCCGCAGGCAAACACACCGGGCAGGTTGGTTTCCAGCGTCTCGCTTACCTTGGGCCCGTTAGTCACTGGGGAAAGCTCCACGCCGATCTCCTTGGAAAGCTCGTTTTCCGGCAGCAGTCCCACCGAAAGCAGCAGCGTGTCGCAGTCGATGTCCTCCTCCGTGCCGGGAATGGGCCTGCTTTTCTCGTCCACCTGGGCAATGGTCACGCCGGTCAGGCGCTCCCTGCCCCGGATATCCACCACCGTGTGGCTCAGCTTCAGGGGAATGCCGTAATCGTCCAGGCACTGGACGATATTCCGCTTCAGGCCGCCGGAATAGGGCATCAGCTCGGCCACGCATTTCACCTTGGCCCCTTCCAGGGTCATGCGCCGGGCCATGATCAGCCCGATGTCGCCGCTGCCCAGGATCACCACTTCCCGGCCGGGCAGATAGCCTTCCCGGTTGACAAGCCGCTGGGCCGTGCCCGCGGAAAAGATCCCCGCCGGCCGGGTTCCCGGGATATTCAGCGCGCCCCTGGGGCGCTCCCGGCAGCCCATGGCCAATATCACGGCCTTGGCTTCGATCTGCAGCAGGCCTTCTGTCCGGCTGACCGCTGTAACGGTCACACCCTCTGCTACCCGTTCCAGGTCCACCACGGTGGCCCCCAGCAGCGCCGGGATCTCCAGCTCCCTGGCCCGGTCGATATAACGGGCCGCATATTCGGGACCGGTCAATTCTTCTTTAAAGGTGTGCAGGCCAAAACCGTTGTGAATGCACTGATTCAAAATGCCTCCCAACTCCTGCTCCCGCTCCAAAATGAGCACGTCCCCGCAGCCGTTTTCCCTGGCGGAAATGGCCGCGGCCAGACCTGCGGGGCCTCCTCCTACAATCACGATATCCCGTTTCATGCCCTTTTCCTCCCTCAGCCCCGGTTCCGGGTCTGCTCCCACACAATGGCAGAAGCCTTCCCGTTTTTGCGGATGTCCTTCAAATCCAGGGAAAGTTCCCTGGAGAGCAGTTCCATCACTCTGGGGGAGCAGAAGCCACTCTGGCAGCGGCCCATGCCGGCCCTGGTCCGGCGCTTGACCCCGTCCAGGGTCTTCGCCCCCAAAATCCCGTGGATCGCGTCCAGGATCTCTCCCTCCGAGATCTGCTCGCAGCGGCACACAATGGCGCCGTAAGCCGGGTTTTCCCGGATCTTCTCCGCCCGTTCCTCCGCCGGCAGCGCCGCGATTTTCGGCACGCCCTTGCGAATGGGATCAAAGGCCTTGTTTTCTTGCAGGCCCAGCTTTTCTTCCAGCAGCTTCGACAGATACTCGCCAATGGCGGGAGCGCTGGAAAGGCCGGGAGACTCAATGCCCGCCGCGTCAAAAAAGCCGGGGGCCGACTCGCCCAGCACGAAATCGTCGTCCTTCTCGTGGGCCCGAAGCCCCGTAAAGGAGGTGATCACCTGGCGCAGGGGCACGTCCTTCACCGCCAGCGCCGACTTTTCCCGCACCTCGTTAAGACCTGCGGCAGTGGTGGCCACGTCCTCCCGGTCTTCCGTGTCGGCGGCGGTAGGGCCCACCAGCAGGTTCCCATGGATTGTGGGAGATACCAGTACCCCTTTGCCGTATTTGCCCGGCAGCTGGAAGATCGTGCGGGCCACATGCTTTCCTGCCGTCTTGTCCAGCAGCATATATTCGCCTTTTCTGGCAGTGATGGAGAGCTTTTTCTCACAGACCAGGTTGTGGAGCTTATCCGAATAGACCCCGGCGGCATTGACGACTGCCCCTGCCTGTACGTCGCCTGTAGAGGCGTGGATCACCCAGCCGTTTTCGGCCCGCTCCAATCCGGTCACTTCCGCGTCAAAGCGGAACTCCACCCCGTTTTTAGCGGCGCTTTCCGCCATACCCAAGGTCAGCTCAAAGGGGCACACAATACCGGAAGTCTCCGCCAGCAGGGCCCCGCAGACCTGTTCGGACAGGTTGGGTTCCAAGCTCCGAGCCTCCTGGCCGCTTACAAGCTTCAGCCCGGACACGCCGTTTTTCAAGCCCCGCTCGTACAGTTCCTGAAGGTGGGGCATGTCCCCCTCGTGCAGACAAACCACAAAAGCGCCCACCCGCTTAAAGGGCACGTCCAGCTCCCGGCTGATCCGGTCCATCAGCTGGTTGCCCCGTACGTTCATTTTTGCCTTTAAGGTGCCGGGCTCCGCGTCAAAGCCCGCGTGAATAATGGCGGAATTCGCCTTGCTTGTTCCCTCGCACACATCAGAATTCTTTTCCAATACCAGAAAACTTCCCTTTCTTTTGGAAAGCTCCCTTGCCACCGCGCAGCCGGTCACCCCGGCGCCGATAATCACCACGTCATACCGTTTCATCGAATCCCTCCCTGTGGCCGTACCACCCTTTGATAATACCATGTATTACCCCGCTCTGCAAGCAGAAATCAAGCAAAAATATTTCCTTGACATGTCCCAGGAAATAAGGCACAATGAGCATAAGAAGTCTTTGTATTTTTTGGAAAGGAATTGGTCTTATGGAATTTTTGATCGGAATCGACTTGGGCACCAGCGGCACCAAAACGGTCCTTTTTGACCGTTCCGGAAAGGTGGTTGCCTCCAAGACCATCGAGTATCCTCTCTACCAACCCCAGAACGGCTGGGCCGAGCAGGACCCCAACGATTGGTGGCAGGCAGC
>CAZBDS010000011.1:0-16614 GCA_964490735.1 uncultured Acutalibacter sp.
TTGTCCCCGGTACGGTGGTGGGCGGTATGGTTGATCCGGTAAATGACGGGGTCCCGCATATTGAAATTGCCGGAAGCAAGGTCGATCTTGGCCCGCAGTGTCATGCGGCCGTCTTCAAACTCTCCGGCCCGCATTCTGCGAAACAGCTCTAAACTCTCTTCCTTGGGCCGGTCCCGGTAAGGGCTCTGGGCGGGCGTAGTCAAATCGCCCCGCATTTCCTTCATCTGCTCGGGGGTCAGCTCACAGACATAGGCCAAACCTTTTTCAATAAGCTCTTCCGCTCCCCGATACATGTCTTCGAAATAATCGGAGGCATAGTAAAACCTGTCGTCCCAGTCATAGCCCAGCCAGTGGATATCTTCTTTGATGGCGTCCACATACTCCATGTCCTCCTTTGTGGGGTTGGTGTCGTCCATGCGCAGGTTGCAGATGCCGCCAAAACGCTCCGCCGTGCCAAAGTCCACATAAATGGCCTTGGCGTGGCCGATATGCAGATAGCCGTTGGGCTCCGGCGGAAACCGGGTATGGACCTGCATGCCTTCCGTGCGGCCGCCGGGACCGCAGTCTTCTTTTACAAACTCGTCGATGAAGTTAGTAGACACCACTTCGTCCAGCTTTTTTTCTTCGCTCATAGCGTTCTCACTTTCCTTTACAGGATAATTTCAACAAAATTTCCCCAGGCCGGCCTTTAACCGGCGCAGGGCCTCTTCCCTGCCCAACAGCGTCAGGATCTCCATGGCGCCGCCGGGGGTCACCAGAGTACCGGCAGCCGCAATGCGCACCGGCCACAGTAGGGTTCCGTTTTTCACTTCCATGCGCTCCGCCAGTCCAATCAGGCAGTCGTGGATGGGCTCCAGCTCCCAATTGGGAAGCTGCTCCAGAACTTCTATGGCAACTTTCAGCATTTCGGGAGAATTCTCAGCGGTAGTTTTGCTCTTCTTGTTGATGAAGAAATCGACAGGGTAATCCGGCAGCTCCTTGAAAAAGCTGAGCAGCGCCGGGATCTCCTGGAACTTTGTGATCCGTGCCTGCAGAATGGAGTGGAGAACGCCCCAGGGCTTCTCCTGCTCCCCAAACACCTCCCGGTAATAGGGCATGGCGTGAGAAAGGAACTCGTCCTCTCCCATAGCCTTGATGTATTCGGCGTTGAACCAGTTGAGCTTGTCATAGTCGAACACCGAAGGGGACTTGCTGATCCGGCTCGGGTCAAATTCCCGCTCCAGCTCGGCCAGGGAGAAGATCTCCTGATTGTCCTTAGGGGACCAGCCCAGCAGGGCAATATAGTTTACGATCACCGGGGGCAGATAGCCTTCGTTGATCAGGCCCTCAAAACTGGTAGAGCCGTGCCGCTTGCTGAGCTTGGACACGCTGCCGTCCTCATTTTTCCCCATGATCAGCGGCAGATGAACGTAGGTGGGGATCTCCCAGCCAAAAGCTTCGTAAAGCAGGTTGTACTTGGGGGTAGAAGTCAGATATTCACTGCCCCGCACCACATGGGTGATGTGCATCAGGTGGTCGTCGATCACATTGGCAAAATTATAGGTGGGGTAGCCGTCGGCCTTTAAGAGAACCTGATCTTCGATCTCCGCGTTCTCGATGGTGATCTCGCCGTACACCAGATCGTGGTAGGTGGTGGAGCCTGTCAGGGGGACTTTTTGCCGGATCACGTAAGGCGTTCCGGCATCCAAAAGCCTTTGGACCTCCTCCTGGGGCAGATCCCGGCAATGGCGGTCGTACCCACCCAGGCCGTTCTCATCGTGAAGGGACTCCAGACGTTCTTTGGTGCAAAAGCAATAATAAGCTTTATCCGCTTTTATCAGCTGCTCCGCATAGGGCTTGTACAGGTCCTTGCGCTGGCTTTGGATATAGGGGCCGTACTGGCCTCCGATATCGGGGCCTTCATCGTGCTTGAGCCCAGCTGTTGCCAGAGTGCGGTACACGACCTCTTCTGCGCCTTCCACCAGCCGCTCCTGGTCGGTATCTTCAATGCGCAGGACAAACTTGCCGCCCTGAGATTTGGCGATCAAATACTCGTAAAGCGCCGTCCGCAGATTTCCTACGTGCATCATGCCGGTAGGACTGGGAGCGTACCTTGTTCTCACTTCAGACATCCCGTTTTCCTCTTTCCTTCCATAGAGATACTTTCTATATTATATCAAACCTTTCTCATTTGGCAACAAAAATCTACGGTTTTCTGCCCTTGATTTCTCATCGGGCGCCCCGTTCCCTCAGATAATCCACATATTCCTCAAGGCAGAGGTCCAGCCGTTCCATGGCCATGGCGTGTTCCTTTCCCACATACCGGTAATGCCAGCTTTCCCGGTCGATGCCGGTGATTGCCGTCTTGTGGCTCTTATAGCGCTGGACAAAACCGTACTCTGCCCCGTGTTCTGAAAGCCAGTGGTAAGCCTCCGTACTCTCAAAATTGTCGCTTACGTCATTCAGATCCACTGCCAGCCCGGTGTGATGCTCGCTGTACCCCGGCCGTTGGATCGTGCGCAGCGCCTCTTCCCTGGCTTTTTGCTCTGTCATGCCCTCCTCGACATTTTCACGGACGGCCCGCTCCAGGATCTCTTCTTGATCCTCTACGCTTCTGTATCCGGAAGCCACCCAAAACCACACATTATCCTTGGCGGCAGCGGCAAACATGTCTGTCAGCGCCTTGTACATTCGCTGATCCACCTGCTCGTCGTCGACCATGCGCGGCGTAACCTTCCAATCCTCCGGAATAGGCGTACGGTCATTGACCAGTACCAGCAGGGGATCCGACAGCTGGACATTGTTGATCGTTCGGGCCGCGGTCTGGGTGGCGGTCTGCGCTGCAGAAAGAAAGCCGTCCCGGTTCTCCAGAAATCCAAAACCGCTGATCAGAATGCACAACAGGAACGCCGTCACGATCGTATACATGCCAATCCGGTCCTCACGGTTCAAAGATCGATCTCTATTTTTCTGGCTCATCAGCCTCACCTCTCCAAAAAAGCTTGCACATTTTTCCCGGACGATGCATATTATAGGGGAAGTCTTCTATATTTTTTGGGGAAACAGAGGGAGCGGAACAAGCCCATGAAAAAAATCTTTGTTTTCGGAGACCGGGAAGCCCGGCGCAATTACGCGGAAGCTCTGGACGCCTGCGGGGCTGCTTCCGTCTTTTCCGGGGACGTCCGGCTTGCAGAAAACTGCGGCGCCCTGCTGCTGCCGGGCGGCGGCGACATTGACCCATCGCTGTACGGGCAGGCCGTAAATGGCATCAGAGGAATTGAACGGGAGCTGGACCTTCTGGAAATTGGGCTTATACAGGAATTCGTCCGCACCGGGCGGCCGGTTTTTGGCATCTGCCGTGGGATCCAAGTTATCAATGTGGCCCTCGGCGGAACTCTCTTCCAGCACTTATCCACAGCCGCCGCACACCAATGGGAGGAAGAAACCGGCGACAAGGTCCACCAGGTGTCCGCCGTACCGGGAAGCTTTCTTTACAAGCTCTACGGCGGGACTTTCTCTGTAAACAGCGCCCACCACCAGGCTGCCGACCGCGTGGCCCCCGGACTGACCGTAGCTGCCAAAGCCGCGGACGGGGTAATTGAGGGGGTGGAAGACAAAGCACGAGGCATTTACGGCGTCCAGTGGCACCCCGAGCGTATGGCTTTCAGCCACACCAGAACAGACACGGTGGACGGGCGCCCGCTGTTTGAATTCTTTCTCAGACTGTGTCCCTGAACCGCTTTTAAAACGGTTTGCTTTAGAAATTGCGGCTTGACAACAGACCTTCCCAATGCTATAATTGCAAGCGTTGGTTATGCGCGAGTGCTGGAACTGGCAGACAGGCACGTTTGAGGTGCGTGTGTCTACGACGTACGGGTTCAAGTCCCGTCTCGCGCACCAAAAAACGACAAGTTTCGATAAAATGAAACTTGTCGTTTTCTTTGTTATTTGACTTCAATAAAAAAGTATAGTATTGTTACTGAAAATATAAGGAAGGGAAAAAATATATCATGAGCATACAGCATCCACAAGAAACTATTATTAAAACTTACAATTACAGAGATATTGCCGTTGATTTGGTTGAATGGAGCGATACGATTTGGTGTGGTAAAATCGGTTACGCAGACAGCAATGCGGATGAACCGAATGTAGAAAAAATTATGGAGGATTTCATGTGCTGCTCTGATATACCAAACAGCCGTGAAAATAATTGGGATGTATGTATAAGTGTGAACTATCTTTCAAATGAACGGCCAAGTGGCGTGATGTTCGGCTTTCTTGTTACAAACGACGAGCAATCGAAACAATATGACATTTTCAAAGTCCCTGCTGCAAGGTTTCTTCGCATAAAAATATGTGATGAAACAGCAAAAGCACTTGGACACAACCCATGGACGGGAGGCATTCCCCCCTATCATTGGATTGGAGAACAAATTGCTCCCGAACTTGGATATGCTTACGGCAGCGATGCACTCCCGATTGTTGAGTATTACGGTTTCTTTAATCCAGAAAAGGATTCACATGAGTACTGCTATTTGTATGTTCCGATAAGAGAAAACGAGGATACTTCTATAAAATAAATTCCGATTTTTAGGCAAAACAAAAAGGGGAAAATTGCATGACTTCTTTGGTTCTGGAAATACCAAGTCTAATACACCAATCGGAATACAATCGCGTTATGGACAGATGGGAACAACTAGAAGAAAACATTCAGCCCGAGTTGATGCGCAGGGGTAAGATTCCTTTTGAAAAGTGGCTGGAATATTGCGAGGACGACCGTACAACAGGATCGATGCTATCCACTCATGTTCCGTGTACTTTGTATTTTGCGCTGAACGAGCAAAGAGAAATTGTCGGCAGCATCGTATTGAACCACGCGGACACGAAGCGGGGGCATCTTCACGCAGGGATTGTTCCATGGTGCAGAGGAAAAGGCTACGGCACTGCCATGCTCGCTCTTGCATTAAAGGAGTGTCGAAAAAAGGGTATCCTGAAAGTGCATATTTGTCCAAACAGGAAAGATAATACAGCCGCTATACATACCATTTTAAACAACGGCGGATACTTATTGAAAGAATTTATTGATGATGAACGTGTAATTCAACGCTACGAAATCATTCTTGCTTAATCTTCATCAATTTATCTCCTTCACATTTAACAAATACCCGTGGGTGTACATTTTCCATAAAAGAAACGGCCGGGAAATTCCCGGCCGTACTTTTATAATCGAAGGTTTATCCCACGATCTCTTTCACTTCGTCCGTAATGGTCTGGCCGCCCTGGGCGTACCAGTCGGTTACAAACTGATCAAAAGCGTCTACAGGCAGCTCACCCATAACGATCTTGAGGAAGGTGGTCTGCTCAAGGGTATCCAGGTTCGGCTTCAGATCGCCCATGGATTCCGTAACAAAGGAGAAGACAGGCTTGACCAGATTGACTTCAGGCGCGTCCACAATGCTGGAAGCCAGGTATCTGCCGTGATAGCTGATCCAAGCCATATCCTCCAGCGTTCCGGTATCTACATATTTCTTCGCAGCAATAGCGGTAGACTTGTCATACTCGGTGGCAGTGGGAGCGCCCTCCAGACGGCCCTCGTCAATGTAGTTCCTGTTCAGCAGGGCAACGTCGGGAATAATGGTGTTGTACTCCAGGTTCACGCCGCCGGTGGGGAACATATACTCCCAGTCGATGCCGTTGTCGATGCTGGGCTTAATCAGCTCAGCGCCTTCTTCGTTAAAGCCGCGGTACATATCGAACTCGATGTTCAAAAGCTTAAGAGCCACTTCGGGATGCTCGTAATCCTTTCTCACCACCACATACTGGCCGGCGGGATTGGGAGCAGCCGTGTTGAACTTGCCGTTGGCATCCAGAGGAGCATTGACAATGAGCATCTCGGACTCGGGATCATTGACAGGCAGATCGGCCAAGGTATAGCAATACCACCAAGGAGCAAAGGCCATGCCGGTCTGACCGCCGGTGTAGAGCGCGTCGGTGGAACCGGTAGCGGTTCTGGTGGCAAACTGCGCGTCGATCAGGCCCTTCTGGTACCAGTCGGCCAGGACAGCCAGGCCCTCTTTCATTTCGGGAGCGACAGAGCCATAGACGACCTCACCGTTCGCGTCTTCAATCCAGGTCCTGGGCGTGGCGCCAAACACCTCGAAGATCGGGTCGGCAGCGTAAGAAGTGCCATAGCCGCCGGTAATGCTGGTGGGATTCATAGCCATGCCCACATAATCGTCGGAGGGGGGATTGTTTTTCCAGGCGGTCAGAATGGCTTCCATGTCTTCCAGAGTCTTGGGAGCCTCGGTAAAGCCGGCCTTGTTCATCCAGTCCTTACGGATCCACAGCAGGTTGTGCTGGTAACCGAAGTTGCCGCCGGCAATGGCGTACAGAGCGCCATTCTCACGGAAGGGAGCAAGGTTCTCTTCGTTGTAGCTGGCAAAAACCTCTTTCATGTAATCGCCGCCGCACTTTTCATAAGCTTCGGAAAGGTCGGCCAGCAGTTCGTTGTCCAGCAACTGCCGGTAAAGCAGATATTCAGCGCCGGAAAGAGTAAACATGTCGGGCAGAGAGTCGGAAGTCAGCATCAAAGAAAGCTTATTGCCGTATTCCTGCGTGTCTACGGTCCAGTCGTAAACCACTTCAATGTTCAGCTTGTCCTTGATGAAACGGGACATCACGTTGTCTTCCAGGGTATCCCCCTCAACGAACTTGGGAGACGAGGAAGCACGCTTAGCCGTGCGGACCTGAACAGTCTCCGGATACTGTCCGTAAGGCGTCATGATGTCGTCCACGGGCTCGGCGGCAGAAGTCTGAGACTCTTCCGGAGCTGCGCTGGATCCGGTGCTTGCTTCGGCCTTGCTGGACGAGCCGCTGGGAGTCTGACCGCAGGCCGCGAAGACGGTAACCACCATCAGAACGGACAGCAGCAGCGCAAGGATCTTTTTCGTACCTTTCATTTTTCGTTCCTCCATCGAAAGATTTATGTTTTAACGGGGGAATCCCCGGAAAAACCGATTCCTGCTGCGTACATAGAAATTTCTTGTTCCATTCGAAGTTTCGAATGGAACAAATAGGCCATGGCCTATGCCGTAAATATTTATACCATAAAAAAATTTTTTGTCAAGTTCACAGGAAAAAATATCCCCCCGGCAAAAGCTGGGAGGATATTCTTCAATTTCCAGAAATTCCGCCGGAATCATAAACGATCTCTTGTCATGATTCGCACAAAAGAGGCTGTCTTTCGACGTTGCGGCAATTCACAAGATACTATTCCGATTTATCGTCGTAGATCTCATAAGATCCCTTTTCCAGCAGTTCCCTGAGATAAATGTCAAATAATTCGTCTTGCGCCGCTACCCGATCTTTTGCTTCCTCGGCAGAGAGGGCTTGTTCGATCAGCGAAGCCGTATCTTCACTTTCGCAGGTGATCGTTCCGAAAAGGATCTCGGGAACAATAGAGCCATAAACATTTGAATAGACTTCAATTTCGGCATACAGCTGGGTAATCAATTCCACCGTTTCTTCTTTTGACAAGTTAAAGCGTTCCGCATCGCGGTCGCTGTTTGGATTCTTTTCATACGCTTCCATCTGCGAACGCCGGATCTTATCGATCTTTTCATCGGTAATTTGCAGATCCAGCCTTTCTGCTTCCTGATAGACAAGCGCGTACTTGATGGATTCGTGAAGCGCTTCCTCGAAACTGATCTGAGTCTCTTGAGTTAATTCCATCATTGCCCGTCTAAAATCCACATCAGTCTTGTAAATTGTGGTCTCATTAACTTTGGCAACTACTTGATCATCTGAAGAAGCAGAGGACTCGATACCGTTTTCTGAATTGTCTGAACCCGGTATGCTTGATTGCAGAGAATTGGTTTGGGATATTTTCCCCTCCGCCGTTTCATCTTGTTTTTGAACCAGCTGAAAGTTTCTGAACGTCTCTCCCACGTGTCCCAGAGCCGCGGCGAACGGATCTTGCTGCGCTACTGCCATATAGGAAAAGCCCAATACGCAGCACAATAATACAACCGCAGCAATTACAATTCTCTTTTTTACCTTCATACCACGATATCTCCTTTAACACTAAACGAATGGAAAGGTTATATCTGCGCCGCTGTCATATCCTTTTCCCTTTTCCCATCTTGCGGTTATAAAAGAGTGGAACAGATGGCCATATTCTATTCTTTAAAAATCATTATAACTTATTTATTTAAATTGTCAATCCGCAGTAAAAAACACAGAGGACCTTTCCTTTTCGGGAAAATGCCCTCTGTGTTTAGTGCTGTTACATATAGCAGAAGTACACTGTGGTGCCTAAGATGGAATCGTGATAGCTTTTATAGACGCCGCTGCCGGTAATGATGGAGTTCTGCCCGATTACATTCTTGGGACAGATGCTTCCGTTTTCCAAGAGGAACCTGGCGTTGGCGATGGTGCGGGCGTCCGGCGTTTTGTGAATGGAACCGTCCCAGGTGGGTGAATACTGGCCGGGCTGGTAAATCACCGCCTGAATGGAATCGGGATAGTAAGCGCTTTCCACCCGGTTGAGCACCACGCTGCCCACCATGCGCTGTACCCAGTCTGGGATCCAGGCGCACCCAACTTCCGCGTAGATCACCCGGGCCAGCAGGTCCAGGTCTTCCTGGGTGTAGTTGGCGCGGTCGGCCTGCATGGCGGATTTGATCTCCGAAGCCGTAGTGTACTTACTGAAATAGGACGTAGGCTTTTCGGGAAGATCAAGCGCGTCAATTTTCAGGTTTCGCTGCTTTTCGTAAATGGCCCCTACCTGCAGTGCGTAGACGCTTCCGTCGTCCAGCGCGCGCTCCATCGCTTTCATATAGTCCATTTTGGGATCGTAGCTGTTGACGGTAATGTGGTCGCCGAGTCCCGCTGCAAGAGCGGTCGTCCCCCCTGACAGCAGGAACGTACACAAAACGGCTGTCATGAGGAAAAGGGATATTATTCGCTTCATCGTTCGTTCTCCTTTTCTGTGTTTGGAAGATCCGTCCTTTAGGCTGTGCCGGTTTCCGGAAGAATATACCAGTACTTTGCCAATTTTCGGATTGGGATCCCCAGCTTTTTCGTAAAACGCCTCCTTTCCAAGAGAGGTCTTATCCATTTTATGCCCTGGCCTCCCGGAATTCTGTCGGAGGGTGTCCTCGCTTTCTGTAAAGGAAAAGAAGAAAAGCTCCCCGTCCGTCCAACAAGGACGAACCGGGAACTTTTTTGAAACAAACCTTTCTCAATTTTGCCGAATCTCATTCCCTGCATTTAGCAAAATGCAGAAAAGATAAAATGCCGATAGGGCAAAAATACAAACACCAAAACTCCAATACTGCCACGCCTATCCATGCCGGGCTGTCCGCTCTAAACAATCCAAGCATTGGAGCAATCAGGCAGGATATAAAAAACACGCCGTGCAGCATGAGCAGATATTTCAGCCATCGGTCCGCTTTCGTCCGTGACGTCACGGTCAAGCCCGCAAAAAACGCAGCCAACGACATGGCGCCATAACCCAGCAGGTCATAGTTAAAGAATAAGCCGCATTGCTGAAAATCGAGAAGCGCGGCGGCCTGCGGTGTCAAATCACTTAGCCGGACGGTCGTCAGCTGCGCAAAATACACCAATACTATGATAGCCGCATAGATCGAGGCAAAAGCCACTGAAACATGGCCCGCCAGCTTTACCCTCTTTTCGGCAAAGTGAGCATACCCGCACATCATCGGCACAAAGCTGAACGCGATGAACATGGAAGAGAAGTAGCTGCCGTAATCAAAGTTAAACAGCATGGACAAGGCAAAGCAGATTACCGCAATAAAATTAACGACAGAACTATACGCTCCTATTTTCTGATTCATCGCTCTGCGCCTCTCCTCGAAAAGAATATCAGACCGCCCTGACAAGGTTCACAGTATCCTCCAATGCGCAGGGTTCACCCAGGATCGTTTTCAAATTAGAAAAGAGCACCGGCACTCCCGGTCCCTCGATCCCCTCCCGCATTACATGAAAATGCAGGTGCGGCAAAAAGCTGGAGCCGCTGCTGCCCACTCTCCCAATTCTCTGCCCTGCCCGGACCCGGTCTCCCGTCTTTACGGACACGCTCCCTTTTTCCAAATGGGCATACAGGGAAAGCTCGCCGCCTCCGTGGCGGAGCAGCACATGGTTGCCGTCAATGCGCGCGTGCTCTCCGTACTGTTTCTCCACCGCTTCCAGATCGGTAGCGTCACCGGTGTTGTCCAGCCCGTCAAAGGCTTCCTCTACAATGCCGTCACAGGCGGCAAGAACAGGCTTTCCCGCTATGGAGACCTGTTCCAAACTCTCGTCGAACATGCCCACATCAAAGGCAAACTCGCTGTTCCGGCACCACCTGTGGGAATTGATGGAGGGATAGGTATCCGTCACCAGCACGGTGCCCTCAAGAGGAAAGCGGTATTCGTTGGGGCTTTGATAGGGAACGATGGAAATCTTTTTCTCAAAAATCTTTGCCCCCCTCTTCGCCAGGATCAAAAGCTCCTCTGCGGGCAGGCTGGAAAAGAAGGAAAAATACTCGTGCAGAAAAGCCTTTTCAGGCCGGTAGGAAAGGCCCAAAATCCGTTTCAGGCTGCTTTCGCGGTACCGGGGTAGCTCTTCTTCACTGTACTGAAATCTTTTTGCCAGCTCCTCTTCCGAATAGCGCAGCTCACAAAGCCCCCTGCCGCCGCCCAGGCACACCAGACTAAGGCTATCTGGTGTTTCTCCGTCCGCGAATTCCAGGCACCGCAAAAAGAAATCGTTATGCGTCATATGCTCTTCTCTCAGGACGGAATAAATTACATCTTGTGTTTTTAAAATCATTTTTACCTCGTTATGTCTTTCGTAGGTTCTATGGAGCTCAGTCCAGCTCCTTCACCATGATGAAATCGTCCATCACATACCCGGAACCAATGTCCGTCTTCACCTTTTCCACCGTACGGAAGCCGTAATGCTCGTATACTTTCACCGCGTGCTCGTTTCCTTTGTTTACGGTCAGGCGGATCTTTCGAAGCCCTTCCCGGCGGGCTTCCCGCTCCACCAGCTCAAAGGCCTTTCCCACCGCGCCGCAGCCCCGAAATTCCGGCAGCAGGTACACCTTGCTTAAAAACAGCTCTTCTCTCCCTTCGTACCGGGGAGAAAAGCCCACAAAGCCCGCGTTCTGGCCGTCGCACACCATCATATAGTAGCGGTAATTCAGGCTTTTCATCTGTTCCTTCACCGCGTGGTCGGATTGGAACTTGTCCAGCATATATTCCACTTGTCCCTCCGGCACCAGGGAATCGTAAGTCAAATGCCACACCCGTTCCGCAATGGCGCAGAGGGCGTCGATCTGCTCCTGCGTTTCCACCTTTTTCAGCTCAATAGTCATAAAGCCCTTCCTTTCAGGTTTCGCTGTAATTGCCCAGGAAAGAAAACCGGGGCAGCTCGTCGTGCAGGGAGCAGATCAGCTCCAGGGTATCCTTTTCGTGAATGTTCCCGGTAAAATCCAGATAGAAATCGTATTCAAAGGTCTTGCCGGGAATGGGCCTTGATTCGATCTTTGTCAAATTCAAGCCGCACATGGAAAAACGCTCTAAAATGTTATAAAGGGAGCCCGTGGTGTGGGGCAGCGAAAAACACAGGCTGATCTTGTTGGCGTCCTCCGGCAGAACCGGCTCCCGAGAGATGACAATAAAGCGTGTGGTGTTGTTCTTTTCGTTCTGGATCCCTTCCTCCAGGATCTTCAGTCCGTACTTTTCCGCCGCGTCCTTGGCACAGATGGCCGCCACGCCCTGGGGGCGCTCCTCCGCCACATATTTGGCCGCAGCCGCCGTATTGGAATATTCCTGCACCGCCAGATCATGGGAATGGATATATTCAGAACACTGGGAAAGTCCTTGAGGGTGCGAAATCACTTTAGTGATCTGTCTGGAACTTGCAGCAGCCAAACAGTGCTCCACCTTTACGCCTACGGCGCCTACAATAAAGAAGCGGTATTTCAAAATGAGATCGTACACGGCGGTGACGGACCCGGCGGCGGAATTTTCCACCGGCAGCACCCCGAATTCTCCCTCTCCGTTTTTCACTTTTTCAAAAACCTGCTCAAAGGTGGGTACAAAAGCAATAGAAGGCTCGCCGAAAAAGTCCAGGGCCGCACGGTGGGAATAGGCGCCCTCCACCCCCTGGCAAATCACCCCGGAAAGGGCGGGGTCCAGCTTTCGGGCAGCGGTGCGTTCCATGCCGCGAAGCTCTTCTCCCCCGCCCAGCATCTGATGCTGCCTTGCCCGGCTGACCCCCATAATGGCCGCGTAGAGCGCGGCGGCGCTGGGGCCGAATTCTCGCGCTTCCTCCCGAACCCGGTCCAGAATCTCCTGCTCCCGCTGGGGATTGAGTACGGGGGCTCCCGCCGCCCGTTTCAGCTCCGCCACCCGCTCCGAGCACTTCATTCTCGCTAAGAACAAAGGCAGCAGCTGCCGGTCGATGGCGTCGATCTCGTCCCGGATCTCACCGAGCTGTGCCTGATAAGTTTTTTGATCCATATTCCCTTCCACTTCCTTACAAAAGGTGATCCCGGGCCAGCAGCTCCAGGACGGCGACACAGGCGGCGGCCTCCACCGCCGGAGCGCCTCTGGGCACGATACAGGGATCGTGCCGGCCGTGAATGACCAGCTTGGCGTTCTTCCCGGTTTCCAAATCCACCGTGTCCTGCTCCCGGGCAATAGACGGCGTAGGCTTAAAGGCCGCCTGGAAAATTAAGGGCATACCGTTTGTAATGCCGCCCAGGATCCCACCGGAGCGGTTGGTCCTTGTCCGGACTTTGCCGTCTTCTCCATAGAAAAAGCTGTCGTTGTTTTGGCTTCCCCGCAGATAAGCGGAAGAAAATCCCGCGCCGAAGTCAATCCCCTTGACCGCGGGAATGCCAAATACAAGGGAAGAAATCAGATTTTCCGCCCCGTCAAACATGGGATCGCCCAAACCTGCCGGCAAACCGGTGACGGCGCATTCCACCACGCCGCCTATGCTGTCTCCTTCCAGACGGGCGGCTTCTATCACCGCCCGCATTTTCTCCCGGGCAGACGGGTCGATCACGGGAAAGTATTCGCCGCTCAGCCGTTCCAGCAGCTGGGGAGAAACCTCCACGGGGTTAAAGGGGGTATCCCCTTCGCCGCCGACAGAAACCACATGAGAGCCCACCGTGACCCCCCGCCTGTTCAAAATCTGCCTGGCCACAGCCCCGGCAAACACCAGAGGCGCCGTAAGGCGGCCGGAAAAATGACCGCCGCCCCGAACGTCGTTGTGCCCGCCGTATTTCACCCAGGCGGTATAGTCCGCGTGGCCGGGCCGGGGGTGGATCTTCAAATCGGAATAGTCTTTGGAACGCTGGTTGGTGTTTTCAATAATGGCGCACAGCGGCGCGCCGGTGGTCACGCCGTCCAGCAGCCCGCACAACACCTGGGGCTGGTCCTCCTCCTTCCGCTGGGTGGCGGTGGGGTCCTGGCCCGGGGCCCGGCGGGCCATCTGCTTAAGGATAGCCTCCATCTCTATGGGCTCCCCGGCAGGCAAGCCGTCAATATTGACGCCGATGGCCTCGGTGTGGCTGCCTCCAAAAATGGAAATTTTGATCCGTTCACCCCAGTTCGACGACATGCGCGGTCCCTCCCAGCTTTCTAAAATCTTCAAAGAAACCCGGATAGGTCTTCCGGATACTCCATTCTTCCGTAACGCTTACCGGCTCCCGGCTTCGCAGCGCCCCCGCCGCCAAAGCCATTACCACACGGTGATCGTTCCTTCCCTCGGCTGTTCCTCCGGACAGAAGCGGCACGCCTGTCACGGTAAGGCTGTCCTTTCCCGCCAGGGCTTTTCCCCCCAGACGGTTGATGGCGTCCTCCATAGCAGACAGCCGGTCGCTTTCCTTCAAGCGCAGGCGCTCCGCGTTGTAAAACAAAGTCTGCCCCTTGCTCAGAGCGGCGCAGACGGACAAAGCCGGCAGCATATCGGGGATCTGGGAAACGTCGATCTCATGGCCCAAAAGGCCCCCAAAGGGCTCGGTCGCAGCCGGGTTCCAAAGGGTAAGCACCCCGTTTTCCCATGCGGATTTCAAGCCAAATTCCTGAAAGCGCTCCACGCAGGCCTTATCGCCCTGGGTGGAATCCGGGTCCAGCCCGTGAAGCCTGACTTTGGACCCTGCCGGATCCAGCGCGGCCATGGACAGGAAAAAGGCCGCCTGGGACCAGTCCCCCTCCACGGTATAATCCCGAACTTGGTAGGTCTGTTTTCCCGGGACACGCCAGCCCCGGGCCGTCTTTTCAATTTCTATGCCGAAATCCCGCAAAACGAACAGGGTCAGGTTTACATAACCTTCTGATTCCAGCGCGGAAGTAAGGACGATCTCGCTGTCGCCGGGAAGCAGCGGCAACGCCAGAAGCAAACCGGTAATAAACTGAGAACTGATATCGCCCGGCAAAGAAAAAGTCCCTGGCTTCAGCTTTCCGGAAAGCTTTAAGGGGAGCTCGTCCTTCCCTTCCGTGCGGTACTCCACGCCGTGGCATGGCAGCAGCTCCCGATAGACGCCCATGGGACGCTGGGGCAGCCGACCGCTGCCTGTCAACCGCCAGCTGCCGCCCAAGGCCGCCGCGATGGGCACTACAAACCGCAGGGTGTTTCCGGATTCCAGGCAGCCGATCTCTCCGCCGCACACGCTCCCCAATCCGGAGGCGTCCAGGAAAACAGCATGCTTCTCCCGATCGTAGGAAGCCTGCGCTCCCAAGGCGCGAATGGCACCGAGGGCCGCTTCCATATCCTTGCTGGAATCTATATGATTGATAGTGCACTTCCCTTTTGAAAGGGCGGCGCACAGCAACGCCCTGTGAGCCGCGCTTTTGCTGGGGGGAACGGTAACGTCTCCCCCAGTAAAGCTGTTTCCGTAGATCACCATGGGAATTCTCCTTTCAATGGTCGATCGTTCAAAAGGTCACATTGCCTTCAATAAATCTTCCCGGCTGATGGGATAGATCACAGGCTCCCCAATGGACTTCAGCAAAATCAGCCGTAGGGAAGCGCCGTCGCTCTTCTTGTCCAGCGCCGTGGCTTCAACGATTTCTTCCTTGGAAAATCCGGTGGAAACAGGCATGCCGTACTGCTCCAAAACAGCTTTCAGACGTTCTCCAATGCCGGGCTGGGTGACGCCCAAACGCTCGCCGACCCGGCAGGCCAATACCATTCCCACACCAACGGCCTCTCCGTGGGAGATTCCCCGGAAGTCGTGAAGCTTTTCCAGAGCGTGGCCGAAGGTATGGCCGAAATTCAGGATCATTCGGCGGCCGGTATCCTGGGTATCTTCCTCCACAAAACGGCGTTTGCTGTCCACACAGGCCGCCACCGCCGAGGCCGTATCCTCCATGGCGGTCCCCCGCTCCAGCGCCTCAAACAGCGGGACCACGTCGATGCAGCCGTGCTTAATCACCTCGCCCATGCCGTCCCGGAAATAATGCTCCGGCAGGGTCTGAAGCATGTCGGGATCGGTGACGACGGCAGAGGGCTGATGGAACGCCCCCACCAGATTCTTGCCGAAGGGCAGGTCTACGGCGGTTTTGCCGCCTACGCTGGCGTCTACCTGACACAAGAGAGAGGTGGGCGCCTGGATAAAAGGCATTCCCCGCAGGAAGGTGGCGGCCGCAAAGCCGCCCATGTCCCCGGTGACTCCGCCGCCCAGGGCCACAATGAAGTCCGTGCGGGTAAACCCGTTTTCCGACAGAGCGCGGTAAATGTCACACACAGTGGAAATCTGCTTGGAAGGCTCCCCGGCAGGATAAACAAAATGGCTTGTGTGGAAACCGGCGGCTTCCAGAGAGGCTTTTACCCGCTTCCCGTACAAGGGAAACACGTTGGTCTCGCTGACAATCATGGCCTTGGCGCCGGGCTTTTGCACCTGCCCGGCAATCTCCCCTATCCGGTCCAGTACGCCGCGCTGGATTGTGACCTCATAGGCCGGTGTGGTGTTGATCCTGATCTTCATACAGGGATATCCTTTCTTTTAGGGTCAGCCCTCTCTCCGCTTAATTTCCGCCGCGGCATAGAGCATTTCTTTCAAACGCTCCTCATTTCCCTCCGCCACAGCAGCACGGAACAGGCTTAGATTTTTGATAAGCTCGTCCAGTTCGTCCGTCAAAGCGTCCCGGTTGTCCAAAAACAGGCGGCACCAAAGGTCGCCGTTGATATTTGCCACCCGGGAGACGTCCCGGTAGCTTCCGGCGGAAAAGCCCTTGTGCTCCCGGCACCGAGGGCTCATTACATAGGAGCAGGCCAGCACATGGGGCACCTGGGACGTAAAAGCGATGACCCGGTCGTGCTGGGCAGGATCGGTCATCACAATTCGGCCAAAACCCATGCTTTTCGCCAGGGAGGCAACCTCTTCCACCGCCCATTCCGGCGCGCCGCAGGGAGCGATAAGATAGGAAGCTCCCGCAAAAATGCTGGGGTCGCTGGCGGAAAAGCCGGAAAACTCCTTTCCCGCCATGGGGTGGCCGGCCACAAACACATAGCGTCCCGTTCCCGAAAGCTTTTCCATGCCCGCGCAGATCTGCCGCTTGATGCCGCAGGCGTCCGTTAAAACACAATTCTCCTTCAGCCGGGGCCCGTATTCAC
>CAZBDS010000012.1:0-7340 GCA_964490735.1 uncultured Acutalibacter sp.
GCGCTCACTTTGGTCACCACCAGTTTGTCTTCCGGCACCTTCGCCAAGTACACCAGCACGGTGCAGGCCAACGCCAACCTGACCATTGCCAAGTGGAACGTGGGCGCCACGCTGCAAAATGCTGACGGTACGAAAAGCGTAACCATGGCGGCCGCAGTTCCCGAGACGAAGCTGGCCCTTGCCGATACAGCGGAAGGCGTGCAGGCCAACACCGTGGCCGCAACCTATCTGGCTCCCGGCATGAAGGGAATGGTTTTTGCTGTGGTTAACCCGACAGCAGCGGGAATGCAATCAACCGACGTAGCAGTCAAATACGAGATCTACGTGAAAAAGAGCGATACTGCGGTTGTGCCCGCCAACTTCACTTTCTGGGACGCCGGGCTGAATGGCACGGTCTCTCCTAACTACGATGTGAATAAGGCTATAGATTTTACGGTTACGACTGAGAATCCGCTTGATGATCCGGAGCTCGGCTTTAAGGTTGCGGAGGGTGTTATCGGCCTAGATAAGATTAACCAGACACAAAAGTATGGGATCGGCTGGACCTGGCCCTATGATACTCCGGAAAGCGACGGTGCGAACGATAGCAAAGATACGGAGGATGGCTCGGATCGGGGCAGAAGTTCTGGTGTATTCACCTTTACCGTAAGGATGACCCAGGCCAACCCCAACGAGGCCCTGCCTACGCCCGCACCCTAAAGGTTTGCTTAAGAATTCCATATTGTAACGAAAGGTTGCCGTAGTTTGGCACAGCCGATGGCAACAGGGCCCTCGGCAAAGGGGCTTTGGGTCCCTTTGCCGGGGGCTTTTTATGAGACCTGAAGAAAGGGGGGAACGCCGGTGGCCGGCAACAAAAAGCAGCAGAGCGGAAGGCGTTCTTTCCTTTCCGGAATGCTGGTGGGACTGTTTCTGGCCTTTGCCCTCAGCTCCGGCATGGTGGTGTACCTGCTGGGCAGAAACGCTGCTCGGCCCGGCGGAGAGCTGGTGGACACCATTGTGCTTTCCCCGGGGGATTCCAATCTGCGGGCCCAGGAGACCCTCCACTTTTTAAGCGGTAAGCTTACCCGGCCCGCCGGGGATCCCCTGGAGGGGGTCACGGTGTGCCTGGACGGCACGGACCGGTCCGACGTTACCGACGGGCAGGGCAGCTTTTACCTTGCCGACGTGCGCCCCGGGGAACAGACCCTGGAGGTGCTGAGTGAAGACGGCGCCCTGCTGGGCAGCCTTCGGCTCACCTTGGATTTTTCCGCCCGGGAGGGCGTTTCGTCCAGCCTGGAAGAGGGTTCGGCGTCCTTTCAGATGCCGGAGGACGCCCGCCTGCTGGAGATCGCCCTGACCCTGGACGAGGAAACGGGCCTGAGCGTGGTCCCCGGCAGCGCCAGCCTGGTGACGAAAGACGGGCGGCTGGTGAGCTTTGAAAACAAAATGCTGGTGCTGGAGGACGGCGGCGTGGCGGTAACCCCCCAGAGCAGCCTGGTGACCTCCCAGGGCTATGTGGTGCTTCCCAACCAGGGGGTGACCATCACCCCCCAGGGCAGCCAGATCCTTCAGCCGGCTGAGAACGGCGGGAGCGGCGAAAGCAGCGGGGAAATTGCCCCGGGCGTAAACCGGGAGGAGGACGGCTCCGTCCTGGTGGACGACGAGGTGGTCATCAAGCCCGACGGCAGCATTGTGCTGCCGGACGGCGAGGACGTGGACGGCGGTACCGTGGGCGTTATCACCCCGGGAGGCGGGTACCAGGAGGTGGACCCCCTGCCAGATCCCTACGAGCCTTCGGACCCTTCCGACGTGCCGGAGGCGGACCCTTCACCGGACGGGGACAGCTCCGGGGAAGAGGAACCCTCGCAGGAGCCCACCCCGGAGCCCACGCCCCAGGGCCTTTCCATTGTGGATTCCGGCACGGGGGTGAGCTGGCAGCAGAAATCGGTGCTGGACCTGTTTAAAAACCGCTACGGCCAGGACCGGACCAAGCTGGACGAAAACGGGGAAGAAGTGCTGCTGGCGGCCCCGGGGGATTCCGGCTATTACGACTTCCGGCTGGAAAACCCGGAGGACTTTGACATTGCCTACACTGTGGCCATTCAGGAGACCAGCTTCCATCTTCCCATTAAATATTCCGTGATCGACAGCAGCGACAACAGGAAATATCTGCTTGAGGAGCGCTCTGCGCTGACCAATGCCGCCACCTCTTCCGAGATTTTGATTCCCGCGGGCTCTGTTCAGAATTTCCGCATTGAGTGGATTTGGCCCTATGAGGACTCGTACTACACGCGGAAATACGACAAAATGGACACGGCGGCGGGTGTAGAGGGCGGCCAGTATACGGTTTCGGTGTTTATCCGGGCCGAGCAGGTGCGCCGGGGCACGGGCGACGAGACCCGGTATCCCGGCATTCGGGGCGAGACGGACCAGTGGTACGATAGGCTGGCAGAACAAAGGAAGAACAGCGAATGAAAGTTATGATTAAGATCCTGCGCGGCCTGCTCACCGCGGCGCTGTGCGCCATTATCCTGATGAACCTGTGGATGCTGGTCCAGCAGCGGGTGCTGAAAAAGGACGCGCCCGAGGTGTTCGGCTATTCCCAGTACATCGTGACCACCGGCAGCATGGAGCCCGAAATTCCCGCCGGCTCCATCATTTTGGTAAAGGCCCAGGAGCAGTATGAGCTGGGCGACGTGGTCACCTTCCGCGACAGCCAGGGGCTGACCGTTACCCACCGCCTGATGGGACGGGTCTCGGGCCAGTTCATCACCAAGGGCGACGCCAACAACGTGGAGGACAGCGAGCTTTTGGCACCGGAAAATATTTTGGGCAAGGTGCAGATGGTGGTGGGCGGCTCCAGCAGCAAAGCCCTGGGAAGCATGGTGACTTTCCTGCGTTCCCCCTTTGGACTGCTGGTGCTGCTGGCGGCAGGCGTTCTGTTAATCAAGCTGCCGGATTGGGCCGGAGCCCTGAAAACAAAAGCGAAGGGAAAGCATGCCCATGAAGTGGAACGGTAAAAAGCCCAGGCTTCTTCGATATCTGGTTTTCCTGGCGCTCATCACCTCGCTGATTGCGTCGGGCACTCTGGCGAAGTACGCCGCCGAGGTCCAGGGAGGCGTCTCCCTGCAGGTGGCTTCCTTTGCCGCGGAGGGGACGGCGGACTTTACCGTGCACCTGGAAAATGTGTCCCCCAGCCCGGAATCTTTCGGCACCGTTCAGTTTGCCGTGCGGAATTACGAGGCGGAGGAAAGCAGCCAGGTGCAGCTGAATTACACCATCAAGGTGGAGACGACCGGGAACCTTCCGCTGACCTTCAGCCTGCAAAAGCTGAACGAGCCGGAAACGGAGGATCCCAATAACCGATTCGCCGGCGCCCTGGTCCAAAAGGCGGGAGAAGCTTCCGTGTGGGAAGCGGCCGGCGGCGTGCTGCCTACGGTGGAAACCGATTCGGACAAGACCCAGCACAAGTATCTGCTCTCCGCGGCGTGGACCACCGGGGAGACCAGCGAGGATTACAGCCATGAGATCGACATGGTCACCGTGACGGTGACCACCCAGCAGGCGTTTCCTACGGAAGGGGAGACCGGGACATAAGCTGCAGGGGGGCTTCTTCCATGAAAGGACAGAAAAAGAGAAGAAAGCCGGAAAGCGTGCTGGCGGCATTGGGTTTTACAATGGCGCTGGCTTTGCTGTTGTCTGCGGCGGGCACCACCCTGGCGAAATATGTGAAAAGCGACCGGGATCAGGGCCTGGCTGTGGCGGCGCCCTTCTACTTTACCAGTGACAAGCTGGAGCCTGTAAGCGGCGGCCAGTACCCCCATTATCAAATTGACGACCCGGGACCGGGAGAAGAGGTTCAGATCCGCTTTGACCTGTCCAATTTCGCGGATCAGCTTCGCCATACCGGCGAGAAGATCGATTACACCCTGGCGGTCACCGCCGGGGACGGCGGGGCCGTGGCCTGGACGGGATCCGAGGCCTCCGGTTCGCTGAGCGCCGGGGGGGAGCGGACCAATACGGTCACCATGACGATTCCCCGGGAAAGCTTCGGCAGCGATCAGGCGGTCACCGTGACCGCCGCCGCTACCGCCCCCTACGAAAAGACCATCGGCGCCCAGTTTGGCTTTGTGCCCCGCCAGTACGGCCTGCAGTGGGACGTGCGGGAGGAAGACGGCGCCGTGGTGCTGGAGCTTGCCGGCGGCAGCGGCAAAGAGGTGGCGGTCACCTGGGCCGACGGGCTGATCCCGGACCCCGCGAACCCCGCGCTGCAGGGGGCTTCCGCCAACTCCGCGGTTTTCACGGCGGAGTCCGGCGTCCGCTATGCCCTGGCCTTTTTGAAACAGGATCCCGGCGGGACCTATGACAAGGCTTCCTTTAGCGTAACCGAGGGGGGATAACCGGTCCCCAAAACCACAGGAAAGGAGGTTCGTTCTGATGAAACGCTTTTTCCGTGCCCTGGCAAGAAGGGGCAGGGCATGTCTTTGCGTACTGCTGGCGGCGGCGCTTGCCACCACCTGCCTGGGCATGGCAAGCCTGGGCGTTTATGCCAACGCAGAAGAACGGACCTTTGATATCGGCGTAAATCCCGAAAGCGTTACCGCTACCCTGGACGCCAGCGGCCTGCTCACCGTTACCGGTTCCGGCAGAATACGGGATTTCACCCCCGAAACCGCACCTTTTGCAGACTGCCCTGTCACCGGGCTGAAAATCGGCGCGGACGTAAACGGCGTTGGCAGCTATACCTTCTACAACTGCGGCGGACTTACCGGCGTAATAGAGCTTCCCGCCGGGCTGCTTTCCATTGGCGATGGGGCTTTTTCCGGCGCCAGCGCCGCCCTTGCGCCAAAACCCGACTTTGTCCGGAATCCCTTTACTCAGGCCAGGGTGACCCGGAGGAAGGACGAAAGCGGTGCTGCCCAGGTTTCGTCTTCCGGGACGGAACCGGAGGAAGGCCCGTCCTCCGCCGTGGAAAGCGTCCCTTCTGTTCCCGCCGGGGAGGAGACGGAGCTTTCTTCCGCCGGCGCCGGGGAAAAGCTGGACCAGGAATCCGGGTCCGCCAATGCCTCCGGAGAAACGGATTTACAGACGTCCTCTTCAGAGCCGTCTTCTGGGACGGAGAATAAATATGTCATTGAAACGATCACCCGGCAGGAAGTGGGCCGGGAAATCTTCTATCCCTGCGGGGACCGGGAAGCCCTGTTCAGCTGCTCGGCGGAGAACGAAAGCTTCCGGGCTGCCATGACTGAGGCCGGCTACCGGGAGGCGGAGCGGGTTATTACCGCGGCTTTTGACTGCGGTGAGGGTGCTTCCTCCGGGGAAAATCCGGTTCTTTGTGAGCTGCCCGTGTTTGACGGGAAGGTGCTTCTTCCCCAGGTGATGGACCAGTTCTCCCCGCCGGAAAGCGACGGGCCGTACACCTGCGCGTTCGGCGGCTGGACGGAATCCCGAGACCCTGCCGGCACAGCGGGGCAGCCGGGAGACCTGTATGCTACGGGGGACAAGGAAGACCTGTTTTTCATTGCCAACTGGGACCGGGAGCTGCTGTTCCGGATCGCGGTGGAACGGCAGGGAGACCAGGCGGTCTTTACCGTGCCCGGCCTGGAGGGCTACGAGCTGCTGTCCTTCCGGTGGCAGACCTGCCTGCCGGAGCCTGGTGAAGAGCTCCCCGCCAGTGAAGAGCTGCTGCCGTGGGAGGACCTCCCCGGCGCGGAAAGTCAAAGCTATACCTATCGCTGTCAGGAAAGCGAAGACGGCAGCCGGCTGTTCCGGTGTCTAATCACCTGCCGGAAAAAGCAGAATTTTCTCCTGGCGCTGTTCAGCGGCGGAAATGAGGAAGAGCTGGCCCTGGCGGCAGTCAGGCTGGGGCAGAGCAAGGCAAAGGCCGGCGAACTGCTGTGCCTGCCCGGCGCCTATTCTCAGGACCCTTCCGCGGCAATCGAGGGAAGCTCCGTCCTGATCCCCGTTTCCGCTCACGGCTATGCGACCGTTCCCGAGCCCGAGGCCCATGGGATCTGCTGCTCCGGCGTGGAAAACCTGGTGTTTAACGGCTGGCAGGGAGAAGACGGCGCCGTCTACGATCCCGGCACGGTGATCACGGTTCCCGAAAGCGGCCTGACCCTGACCGCCCGCTGGGCTGTTGCCCATGTGGTGTACGCGGGGCAGGGAGACGGTTCCGGCACCGGAGGCCAGGGGACGATGCAAGACCCTTACCGGACTTTGGAGGACGCCTTGAGCAGCACCGAGCTGCAGGGAGATTCGATCTATACCAATATCGTGGTGCTGCGGTCAGATCTGGCTTGTGGCGCGGCCATTGCGCCCCGGAGCGGAGCGGTCACCCTTACCAGCTGCGCTCCCGGAGAAAGCCCCGCCGAGAGCTTTGCCCTGACCGGCGGCAGCTTTGGGGTGGAGGGGGACGTCCGGCTTGAAAATATCGCTCTGCGGGAAGACTCTGAAAAGGATTCTGTCTCCGGTCTGTATGCCAGAGGACATAAGCTTTTGGTGGGAAGAAATGTACATACAGAGGGCGGCATTACCGTGTTCGGCGGCAGCGAGACAGAGGGAAAAGCCTCTGGGTCGCCTGTGCTCATTTTGGAAAGCGGTTCCTTTGCAGGCCTTTCCGGCGGTACGGCCCGGATCCATCTCAGCGGCAGCGTGAAAATAAGCGGCGACGTGTACGGAGACGCGGCGGTTGCTGGCAGCGCGGAGATCGAAGGCAGCGTATACGGGGGCGAAATAACGCTTCTCGGCCCCGGACCACTGGTGGGAGGCAGCCTGTATGGCAGCGGGACAGATTCCTTTGCCGATGCCGGAAACATCAGTGTAGAAGGTTTCCCCGACGGGCTGATCCTCACTTCCATACAGCGGGCCCGGCAGGTCTCCGTTATCGATTCCAAGCTTACTCTTACCGGCGGAATGGACCGGTCCCAGGAGCCGCCCGCGGCCTGTTCCCTTGCCTGGGCAGACGAGCTTTGGGTGCAGAATTCCACCCTTTGCCTGTTGGAAGAACTCAGAGAGGTTAAGTCTGTCAGCAGCCGGGACGCCTCCGGCGCGCTGACCACGGCGGCCGACCCCGTAAATATTCTACAGGCCGACGCCGGTCGCCTGATCCGCATTGCCTATACCGGTGATTCCGGCGCTGTGGCATACGGAAACGTGCAGGGCGTGTTCTGGGTGGAGATGAACCGGCGGCTGACCCAGGATTCCGGGATCCGCATTGAGGCAGGTCCCGAAACCGACACCGGCGCGTTCCTGCGCAGGGAGTCGGAAAACAATCTGTCTCCTTCTTTGGCCAGGACGGCTTCCTATTTGGATCTGACAGCCGGGACCGTTTCCGGCAGCTACAGCTATTGGCAGCTGGG
>CAZBDS010000012.1:7440-16484 GCA_964490735.1 uncultured Acutalibacter sp.
GCGTTTCGGGCTGGAAAGACCTGGCGGCAAACGAAAATGCGTGGGGCGCTTATGTGCTTACCGCTTTGCCGGAGGGCCAGACCCAATGGAACTCTCAGGTGGAGGGCCTTTGGAAACGGGGCAGCACCTATCCTGCGGTTGCCGGTGACGACAGCGCCGCACAGGTCACTTTTACCTTGGGCTATTACGGTTCCTTTGAAAACTTTTCCGGCGGCGAGCTGGAGCTCACCTTCCAGGAAACACCCGGCGAAGGCCCTGAAGACGATGTGAAAAATACCGTGGTGGTCACGGTGATCTTAGAGGAAGAAGGTAAGGTCTTTTCCCAGACTGCGGCTGTCGCCCCGGGCAGGACCTTCTCAGAGTGTACCGGTTCCGAAGCGGAGATCCTCCCCTGCGGCGCGGTGACGGCTTCCTTCCTGACAAGATATATCCCCACGGAAGCAGGGGCTGACCACATGGCTTTAACCCTGCAGGGGACGGCATTCCCGGCAGGGACAGGGCTGATCCTGCGGGAGCGCAGCGCCGTGGGCAGAAGCAAGTATTACTATGGCCGGGTGGAAAGCGAACAGAACGGCATTTCCCTTTCTTCCCTGCAGAACTGCGACGGCAGCGGCCCCTATGCCGGGCCTGCCGCTGTGGGCACAGAGCTGGAAGAAGACCTGCTGTTTGTGGTGGACTTCTCCCAGGCGGCCGAAGGGGACCGGTTGCCTGCTGGGACTTACAGCCTCACCCTGACCCACGGAGAGGATAGCACAGAGGCTGTGGCCAAGGCAAACTTTACAGTATCAGAGGAAGAGGCTGCCTCGCTGGAACTTTCCAGCGGCAGCGGCACCGCCGAGACCCTGTGGGAGCTGAATTTCCGGCCCCATGTTTCGCCCTTGGACACCCGCTATGCCGGCGGTGTCTGTGTCCGCCTTACCTTGACAGGGCCCGACGGTTCGGCGGTAAGCTTCCCCGACCGGGTGCAGGTAAGCGGCGGGGTCCAGGAGCTGCTCCATGACCGGGACGGCGCCATTTCCTTTACCCTGCCCGCCCAGGAGGCAAGTACGGTTACTCTCGATTTTTCCGGCGTGGAGGAGAGCATGCTGCCAAACGGCCAGTATACCCTGTCCGCCTGTTTGTCTCCCAGAGTGGGTTTGCAAGTGCCTAGCGATTCCGGTGCGCTGGTTTCTTCCCCTGCGGGAAGCCTGACCCTTGCCCTGGCAAGAACCGTGGAAGCCAAGAGATCCATCGGAATTTCCCTGAATGCCGGTTCCTCCCGGCTGGTGGACGTCTCCGAGGAAAGTGCGCAGATCGGTTTTACCGTGCAGTGTGAAAACCTTCAGCCCGGTGACAGGCTGGATACGGTGCTTCAGAAAAAATACGATTCCTCCAGTCCGGCTGATTCCAGCTACGGAGACCTGAGAGATGTGGACGCCTGGGGGTGGATCACCACCGGAAACAACGTGACGCTGGTGGTGCCCAAGGGAACGGAAAGCGGCACCTACCGCATCAAGTTCCGGCTGGTCACCGAAAGCGGCAGGGTGGTGGCGGAAGAGCCCTACAATTTCATCGTCAAATAGAAAGGGCCCGGAAGTTTTCTTCCGGGCATTGCTTTTTCCCGGCCCGGCCTGTACAATGAAAAGAAAAAGAGGTGAGCCGTTATGGAGCGCCAGCGCGAGCTGCCGAAAAAATATAAAAAAGAATTCGACCATTCCTATACCCTGGGCCCCTTTCCCACCTTTGAGCTGCTGAAAAGCAGGCCCGGACAGGTCCGGGAGGTGTATTACGCGGAAAGCTTCCGGGACAGGGAAAAGCTGGAATCCCTCTGCGCGGAGCAGGGTGCACCCTGCTTCTGCTGGGACAAGGCCCTGGAACGCATTTCCCAGAAGGAGGTCTGCTACGCCGCCGCGATGTTTGACAAATATCCCGGGGCATTGCGGGCGGACCGGCCCCATGTGGCGCTGGTAGAGCCCTCCGACATGGGCAATCTGGGTACCATTCAGCGGACCATTCTGGGCTTTGGCATTCGGGACCTGGCGATCGTCGGCCCGGGCGCGGCAGATCTGTGGAACCCCAAGGCGGTCCGGGCTTCCATGGGGGCGCTGTTTCATTTGGAGGTGGAGTGTTTTCCGGATTTTCCCGCCTACCTGAAAAAACACGGAAAAGAGCGGGAAATTTTCCCCTTTATGCTGGACGGCGGCACTGTGCTCACGCCGGACAATTGTCCCAAGACGGAACGCTATACCCTGGTTTTCGGCAACGAGGCCAGCGGCCTGCCCCCGGAATTTCAAACCTACGGAAAAAGCCTGTTTATTCCCCAGTCCGACCAGGTGGACTCCCTGAACCTGGCGGTGTCCGTGGCGGTGGGGGCCTATCTGTTTACCCAGAGAAACAGCGCCGATAGCTAAACTGAAATAGGAGGCGTTTTTCTTGCATAGAGTGACAGTGGCCGTGCTGGCCGACGTACACGGAAATTATCTGGCCCTGCAGGCCTGTTTGGAGTACGCGAAGGCCCGGCGCGCGGAGAAATACCTGTTTTTGGGCGATTACATCACCGATTTTCCCTATCCCCAGCGGACGCTGGAACAGCTTTATGAGATGGGCCGCGCCTTTGACTGCCGGTTTGTCCGGGGGAACCGGGAGGAGTATATGATCGCCTACCGGGAAAACGGCGGAAAGCAAAGCGACGGTACGCCCTGGCGGGATTGCTCCGCCCAAGGAGCGCTGCTCTATTGCTACGAAAATCTCACGGACCGGGACATCGACTGGTTTGAAAGCCTGCCTGTTTCCGGCGCGTGGGAAATAGAGGGCGCGCCGCCCATTGCCTATTGCCACGGTTCCCCCTCATCGACCCGGGCCAGTATGGCTAGAAATCCTGCCGTGCTGGAGGAAATGGCGGCAGTGCCGGAAAAATTCCTGGTTGCCGGGCATACTCACCGGACGAGGGACCTTTGGTACCGGGGCACGCGGATCCTCTGCGCGGGGTCGGTGGGAAATGCCATTGGGGCAACGTGTCAGCCGGGAAAGCCGGCGGAAAACGAGTGTGCCAAGGTGGCGAAAATGCTGCTGTTGCACCTGGAGAAGGGGCGCTGGAAGCCGGAATTTGTCAGCGTTCCCTACGACTGGCAGGGGGCTGTGAAAACCCTGGAAAGTGCCGGGCTGCACCGAAGAGCGCCGGTGTGGGCTGCCATGCTGCGCCACACCGCCCGCACCGGAGAAAACGCCTGCGGGGTTCTGCCTGCCCGGGCGGCGGAGCTGTACGCCCGGGAAACCGGAAAAGCCGTGGGCTGGCCCCAGGTGCCGGAAGAATACTGGCGCAGGGCGGCGGAAATCTTCTGTGTGGAACTGTACTGAAAAGGAGAAAAAGCCATGTGGATTTGGATTTTGCTGATCGCATTGCTGGTGCTGATCCTGGCGCTTGCAGGGGCCGCGCGGTACTTTTTCAAGCTGTCCATGGTGCGGGCGGAACGGGAGCGCTCCGAGGAGGACTATTTTGAAGGAAACAGCTCCATCTGGAGGCCTTTCCGGGATCCCATGACCCGGGCCCAAGAGTGGCTGCGCGAGCATACCGAAAAGCATGTGTCCATCACCTCTTTCGACGGCCTGAAGCTTTCCGCCCTGTACGTGCCTGCCGAAACGGAAAAGCCCAAGGGCACGCTGATCGTGTTTCACGGCTACCGGTCGCTGGCCACGGTGGATTTCGCCCCGGAAGTGGAATTCCTTCACGGCTTGGGCTACCGGCTGCTGGTGCCCTATCAGCGGTCCCATGGGGAAAGCGAGGGCAAGTACATCACCTACGGCGTAAAAGAGCGCTTCGACGCCCGGGACTGGGCCCGTTACGCGGAAAGCCGGTTCCCCGGGGAAGATATTTTTCTCATGGGCATTTCCATGGGCAGCACCACCGTGCTCATGTCCGCCGGTACCGGGCTGCCGGAAACCGTGCGGGGCATTGTGGGCGACTGCGGCTTTACCACTCCCTGGAACATCATGGCCCACGTTGCCAAGCGGGACTATCACCTGCCCGCTTTTCCCTTGATAAACCTGGTAGATCTGCTGGCCCGCCGTTTTGCCGGCTGCTCTTTGAAGGAAGCGGACACCCGGAAGATCCTGGCGAAAACGGAGATCCCCGTGCTGTTCCTCCACGGCGAGGCCGACGACCTTGTGCCCCTGTCCATGACCAGGGAAAACTATACGGCCTACGGTTCTGTTTCCGGCAGCCGGAAAAAGGAGCTTTACACTGTGCCGGGGGCCGGCCACGCCCAGAGCTATGCCATGGATCCCGAAGGCTGTCAGGAAAAGATACGGGCCTTTTTTGAGAAATACGGAAAAATTTGAAATTCTCATTGCAAACTGAAATGGGCCATGATAGAATAGGCAGTATCCGGCAGAAGAGTGTTTTAGGGCGGCCGAGGCCCCCCAAGATGCTCTTTTCTTCTGCAATCTTTACAAAGACAAAGGCCAAAAGGAAAGGGAGCGTTAGATGGCACAGCGGATTCGCAATATGACGGAAGGCTCGGCGACCCGGCTGCTGATTTCCTTTGCCCTGCCGCTGATGGCGGGCAACGTGTTCCAGCAGCTTTACACCGTGGTGGATACCGCCGTGGTGGGCCAGGTGGTGGGCGTTCACGCCCTGGCCGCTCTCGGCGCGGCGGATTGGCTCAACTGGATGGTGCTGGGGATCCTGCAGGGCCTGACCCAGGGTTTTTCCATTTTGATGGCCCAGCATTTCGGCGCCAAGGATTATCGGGAGCTGTCCCGCTGTGTGGGCGCTTCCATGACGCTGTGCGCCATTTCGGCTGTGGTCCTCACAGCGCTCAGCCATTTGGCGGCGCGCCCCGTTTTAGGGATCTTAAATACGCCGGAGGACATTCTAGGAGATTCTATCCTGTACCTGCGCATTGTGTTTTCGGGGATCCCCGTGGTGATGGCCTACAATTTCCTGGCTTCGATCCTGCGGTCCCTGGGAGACAGCAAAACGCCCCTTTACGCCATGGTAGTGGCGTCGCTGGTCAACGTGGGGCTGGATCTGCTGTTTGTCATGGGCTTTCGATGGGGCGTGGGCGGAGCCGCCGCGGCCACCGTCATCGCCCAGGCGGTTTCCAGCGTCTACTGCTTTTTGAATGTGCGGAAGATCTCCTTCATCAAGCTGGAGAAGGGCGACTTAAAGCTTACCCGGCACATGACCGGTTCTCTTTTGAAGCTGGGGTCTCCCGCCGCGCTGCAAAACGGGATTATCTCCATTGGCGGCATGGTGGTTCAGTCGGTGATCAACCGGTACGGCATGCTGTTTATCGCCGGCTTTACCGCCACCAACAAGATGTATGGCCTCTTTGAGTTTGCCGCCGTCTCCTACGGCTACGCGGTCACCTCTTATGTGGGGCAGAACCTGGGGGCAAAACTGCTTAAGCGCATCAAGCAGGGACTGCGGTCCGCCGCCCTGGTGGCCCTTGCCACCTCGGCTGTGATCGCCGTGGTCATGCTGTTGTTTGGAAAATTTTTCCTGGCCCTGTTCATCTCCGGCACGCCGGAAGAAGTGGAGGCCTCCATGCAGATCGCCTACCACTATCTGGCCGTTATGAGCATTACGCTGCCCATTTTGTATATGCTGCACATTTACCGGTCTGCCTTGATGGGCCTGGGGGACACGGTTACGCCCATGGCCTCCGGTTTTGTAGAGATGGGCATGCGCATTTCCATTGCCCTGTTCCTGCCGCTGCTGCTGGGACAGGAAGGGATCTATTATGCGGAATCCGGCGCCTGGCTGGGCGCGGCCGTTTTGCTGATGACCGCCTATTATGTCCGCATTCATAAGCTTTCCCACCGGAAGGACTGGAAAGACCCAGCTTAACATCTGTAGAAAAATCGGAAAGGGGATCGGAGCCATGCCGCAGAAAGTTAAAGAGAACGGGTTTACCGAGGGCGTGATCTGGAAGCAGCTTTTGCTTTACTTTTTCCCCATTTTGATCGGCACCTTTTTTCAGCAGCTTTACAACACGGTGGACACCATTATCGTGGGGCAGTATGTGGGAAAAGAAGCGTTGGCCGCCGTGGGTACCACCGGGGTTATCATCAATCTGCTGGTAGGCTTTTTCATCGGTCTTGCTTCCGGCGCCACTGTGATCATCTCTCAATTCTTTGGTGCAGGGGACGGGGCAGGCATGTCCAAGGCGGTGCATACCTCCATTGCCCTGGCCCTGGCGGGCGGCGCTGTGCTGACGGTGCTGGGTTTGGTTACGGCCCGTCCCTCGTTAGAGCTGCTGGGCGTTCCCGATGACGTGATGGAGGGCGCGATGACCTACATCACCGTGTACTACGCGGGCGTAATCGCCTGTGTAATCTACAATGTGGGCACCGGCGTTCTCCGGGCTATCGGCGATTCAAAAATGCCCCTGTACGTGCTGATTGTCTGCTGCCTGGTAAACATTGTGCTGGATCTGCTGTTTGTGGTGGTTTTCCGCTGGGAGGTTTTCGGCGTGGCCCTGGCCACCGTGCTTTCCCAGGTGGTCAGCGCCGTGCTGGTCATGCTCCGGCTGCTGCTGACCCGGGAGGCCTATCGGGTGGAGATCAGGAGGATTCGCTTTCACAAGGCTTCTCTCAAAAGCGTGGTCCGTATCGGCTTGCCCGCAGGGGCCCAGTCGGTGATGTATTCCTTTTCCAACCTGTTGGTGCAGGCGGCCATCAATTCTTTCGGTACCGACGCCATCGCTTCCTGGGCGGCTATCGGAAAGATCGACGGCTTTGTCTGGATGGTCATGGGGGCCTTCGGCATTTCCATTACCACCTTTGCGGGCCAGAATTTCGGCGCCGGCAAATACGACCGGGTCCGCCGGGGGACCAAGGTATGCCTGGGCATGGCCATGGGCGCTACCGTTGCGCTGAGCGCGGTAATCCTGTTTTTCGGCAGGCCGCTGCTGCATTTCTTCACCGGGGATCCGGCAGTTATCTCCATCGGCGTAGATTTTTTCCAGGTGCTGGCCCCCTCGTATTTCACCTTTGTATTTATCGAGATCCTGTCCGGCGCGATCCGGGGAGCGGGGGAGGCCCTGCAGCCCATGCTGATTACCTGCTTCGGCGTGTGCGGCCTGCGGATCCTCTGGATCCTGCTGGCGGTGCCGCTCCATCACACCATGCAGATGGTGGCCATGAATTATCCCGTCACCTGGTCGGTAACGGCCGTGGTGTTCATTGTTTACTATCTGCGCATGAACTGGCTGAAGAGGAGCGTCAAGCGGAAGGGAGAAACAGCGTAAAGTTCCCGCTCCGGCTGTGCAGGCCGGGGCGTTTTTTATAAAGAGCAGATTCCCAAGTAAAATCAAAACTTTTTCCCGAAACTGTGATAAGCTTCCTTTGTCAGGAGGGAACGCCATGTACGAGCAGAATGAAACGGTGCAGCAGATGATCGACTGGCTGGAAGAACATCTGGAGCAGCAGGAGCAGGGGCCGGTACTGCTGGCGCTGGCCCGCGCAGTGGGATATTCTCCCTGGTACTGCTCGACGCTGTTTCATCAGGTGTGCGGCTGTACGCTGAAAAGCTATGCGGCCAGACGGAGGCTCAGCAGCGCCGCTTTAGAGCTGCGAAACCATAGGGTCAGGATCCTGGACGTGGCGGTCAAATACGGCTTTTCCTCTCAGGAGGCCTTTACCAGGGCTTTTCGGGAGGCCTTTGGGTGTACCCCCGCCGCTTACCGCAAATATCCCGGACCCATTCCCCTTTTCATGGGCAAAGACGTGTTCCACCCCTGGCAGTATTCTATTTTATACGAGGGAGGCAGCGAAATGAGTAAAAACGATTTGAAGGAAGCCCGGGTGCGGGTGGAGTACATTCCGGCCCACAAGTACATCGGCATTTGGGAGGACAGGGCGGAAGGCTATGGCGATTTCTGGCGGTATCACGACTGTGACCAGGTGTGCGGCATTGTGGAAAGCATGCGGGACAAGGCCCACCCGGTGGTCACGCCCCATACGGCGGGCTGGTACTACGCCGGCGGGAAGCGCCGTTACTTTTACGGTTTCGGCGTGCCGGAGGAATACAGCGGCCCTGTGCCGGAGGGCTTTGAAATCAGATCCTTCCCCGGCAGCTATTACCTGGTGTTCTATCACCCGCCCTTCAGCTATATGGAGGACAACGGGGAGGTCATGGACCGGGTGGAGAAGCTGGCCTGGAACTACGACCTGGGAACAGAGCAGCATGACCCCAGCGGCATCAGCACAGCGGCTCTTTCCGGCGGGCGCTTTGCCTGGAACGAGGAGGAGTGCCAGTGCTACCAGCGGCACTACCCGGAGGGTATTGGCTATGAGGTGCTGCGGCCTGTAAAGCTCATCTGATTTTCCAAAAAGTCTAACTTCAAAAGCTTCGGCCACCCGGCCGGAGCTTTTTTCCTGTCCGGGGAGCCTCCGTATCAAAAAAACCGGCCGGGACGGTTGCATTTTCTTCCGATTTGGACTATGATTAAAGCAGAAAACACGGGGGAAAATCCCCTGAAAACGGGAGGTACTGTCATGAACAACATTCCTGAGGTCAAAGTGGGCGTAGTCGCCGTTTCCCGCGACTGTTTCCCCGAGTCCCTGTCCGTCAACCGCCGCAAGGCCCTGATGGAAGCTTTTTCTAAAAAGTACGGCGCCGAGGCTGCCAGTGTGTACGAGTGCCCCGTGTGCATTGTGGAATCTGAAATCCACATGGTCCAGGCCCTGGAGGACGTGAAGAAGGCCGGCTGCAACGCTTTGGTGGTCTATCTGGGCAACTTCGGCCCCGAGATTTCCGAGACCCTGCTCGCCAAGCATTTTGACGGTCCCGCCATGTTCATCGCGGCGGCGGAGGAGTCCCAGGACGACCTGGTGGGCGGCCGCGGCGATGCTTACTGCGGTATGCTCAACGCCAGCTATAACCTGCGCCTGCGCGAGATCAACGCCTACATTCCCGAGAACCCGGTGGGCGACGCCGAGGACTGCGCCGACAGGATCCACGAGTTTCTTCCCATTGCCCGCGCCATTGTGGGCCTTCGGGATCTGAAGATCATCAGCTTTGGCCCCCGTCCCCTGAACTTCCTGGCCTGCAACGCCCC
>CAZBDS010000013.1:0-7784 GCA_964490735.1 uncultured Acutalibacter sp.
TCAGCCGGGACAGCTTTTCCCGCAGCTCCACGTACAGCGGGTGCACCCGCTTGGAAAACATCATCGTCAGGACAAAGATGATGGGCGTAACCGCCAGCATGGCCAGGGCAAACAGCCAATCGGTGACCAGGAAGGTGATGGACGCCGTGAGGAACAGCACCGCGCAGTCGATGAGCATTCTGGCGGTGCCGGCGGTCATGTAGCGGATCATGTCCAGGTCGCCGGTCAGGCGGGTCATCAGGTCGCCGGTGCGGTTGGAGCCGTAAAAGGACTGGTCCTGCTCCTGCATGTTCTTGTACAGGTCCCGGCGCAGCTTGAAGATCAGCTTCTGGGAACAGGTTTCGTAGGTCATCACCGAGAGATACCCGAACCAGGTGCGAAACAGCGTGAAGCCGATCAGCAGCGCCACCAGGGCGATCAGGCGGGAGACCTCCGCCTCCCCCACCCGGCCGGTCTGCTGCAGCGGGGTGAACACGGTGTCCATGATGTTGGCGGTGATGAACGAATTGCCCAGGGCCAGTACGGACAGCAGCGCCGTGGAGAACAAAGCGAACACATATCGCTTTCGGCAGCCCTCCAGCTGCTTCCAGACCCATTTCAGCTGGAACATAGCATTTCCTCCTTTTCCGGAGCTTTTCCGGAATTTCCCCTGATTTTGCCCGGCGGAAGCGCTCCTCTTCCGGGCGTGGAGCAGGCATTTTCAAGGGAACGCCTGCCGTTTCTAAGTATTATAGCGGACAGGGCAAAAAAGGAAAGAGGTTTTCGCAATTTTCACCGCCGTGAAAACGACGAATCTTTCTTCACTTTCCGGCACATTTTGTACAAGAATTCTACGGGAAAAAGAAACCGCACCAATATAAAAAGGCGGCGCTCCCACTTATGCGGAAACGCCGCCTTCCATCTTTTGATTTTTATATAGGACTCACAGGATCCGGACAGAAAAGGCACAGCTCTTTTTCTCTCCGGCGGGCAGAAGTGTCATTCCCCGTTTCTGCTCGAAAACGTCCCCCTCGTCGGTGCGGGTGGCACAGCCGGTCCAGGGCTCCAGGCACACGTAAGGGCCGTCGTTTTTGGCGGACCAGATCCCGAACATGGGAAACTGGGAAAATTCCATTTCCACACCGTGGCCGCTCTTTTTGTTGACGATCTGCACCCGGCGGGAATTCAGATTTTCAAAGACCAGGGCGTCGTTGTAGAACAGCCGATGGGCCAGGGGAATTTCCCTGCCCTTCAGCTCAAAGGCGCAGGCGGAGGGATCGATGAGCCCCTTGCCCATGACGATAGCCGGGCATTTCTGGTCCTCTTCCTTCTCAAAGCAGATGGTATAATCCTCGAAAGCCGCGTCTTCCCCCACGGGAAGATTGAAGCCCGGGTGGCCGCCCACCGCGAAGGGCAGGGCGGCACTTCCGGTATTTTCCACCAGAAAGGCAGTCTCGATCCCATCTTTCCGCAGAGTATAGGTAACTGTAAAGCGGAAGGAGAAGGGATACATGGCCCGGGTCTCCTCATCGTCCCGCAGGGTCAGGGAAACGCTTTCGGCCGACTGCGTCTCCAGGGAAAATTCCCGGCGGCGGGCAAAGCCGTGCTGGCCCATCTCGCAGGATTTCCCGCCGATCAGGGCCCTGCCGTCCCGCAGCGCCCCCACCATGGGAAACAGCACCGGGGCCTGGCCCTTCCAGTACCGCTCGTCCCCTGTCCAGAGATACTCAAAACCGTCTTGATCCCGCAGGGACACCAGCTGAGCCCCCAGGGAATCTACCTTGGCCGTAAATCTCTCGTTTTTCAATGTAAAGAACATGCTTCTGCCTCCTTTTTCTACAGCGTCCATTCCATGGTGGCTGTTCCGTTTTGATTGATTTCCCCCGTCTTCCGAAAGCCGCAGGCAGCCCAGAAGGCGGCCGCCGCGTCGTCGTGAGCGGTGAGGTAGAGGCTGGCGGACTGTTCCCGCAGCCTCTTCACCGCGTAGGCGGCAAGAATCCTGCCGTATCCCCGGCGGCGGAACTCAGGGACAATGTAAAATTCCCGGATCAGGCCCCAGCCCGGGCGCTTGCACCAATCGCTTTTTTCCGAATCCACCTGGTAGCAGACAAACCCGGCGCAGCGGCCCTCCGCAAAGCAAAGGGCAAGGGAGCCCGCCCCCCTTTCCCAGGTACCTAAAAGCAGGGGGACGATCTTTTCCCGCAGCAGCTCCGGCGTGATCCGGGGATCTTCCTCCTGCATGCGCAAGTCGTTCAGGCTGTAGTCGATAAACAGCTTCTCAAAAACCTCCCGCATCGAGACGTCGTACTCTTTGACCGTAAGTTCTACAGTTTCCTCCCCGTTGAGAGAATCTTCCGTCACGCTTTTCCGAAGGTCCTGTTCCACGCCGCGCACATGGAGCTTCTCCCCCTCCACGGTGAATTTCACCTCCAGGCCCGCGAACGACAGGCCATAGACCCGCTGGGGATCGTTTTGATACGAGGGCCGGGGGTCCTGGGCAAGCACACCTAAAAGGGCAGCCAGCGTCCCTCCCGGCACCCGGCGCCGCAGGCTGTCGGGAAAATCCACCATGAGAATATGGGCCTTGTGCTCGTCGGAAAATCCCCCTGCCGCTTCCGGCCGGCAGTCCGCCAGCGGCACGTAGGGCTTTACGTCAAAAATGGGCGTGCCGTCCAACAGGTCGGCCCCCAGCACATGGAGCACCGGCCCCTGGGGCTCGTCCAGGCCGATCCTTTCCAGCTTGACGCAGGAAAGGCCGATGGGATTGGGCCGGAAGGGAGACCGGGTGGCAAAGACGCCCACCCGCCGGTTTCCACCCAAACGGGGCGGCCGCACCGTGGGGGACCATTCCTCCCGGACGCTTTCGGAAAACTCCCACAGCAGCCACAGGTGGGAAAAGCCCTCCAGCCCGCGAAAGGCCTCCCGCACCCGGTATTCGGGCTCGAAGATCACCCGGGCCCGGAGCTCCTCCACCAGGCCGCTCTGCCGGGGAACGCCGAATTTTTCTTTGAAATCGCTTTGAATATGGGCGATGACTTTCATCGGGACCCTTTCCATCTGCCGTCCTCCCTTCAGCTTCCGGAACCTAAAATCTCGCCGGGAGAAGCCGGCGAAAGCCCTTCGAGGGCCGGGTGACCGGTCAGTGCTTTGACGATCCGCCAGCCGTCCTTCGCCGTTTCCAGGCTTTCCCGGGTAGGGCGGCAGCCCAGGTCCAGATAGACCTTGCAGGCAAGCCAGGTGGTGGTCTGGGTGTGGATCTTAGCGCAGGGGTAGCCCAGCTCCTTTAATCTGTGAAGAGCTTTGAGGACCAGGGGCTTGGAAAGCCCCTTCCCCTGATGCTCCCGCTTGACGGCCACCCAGTGGAGATAGCCGATCTCCGGCGGGTCCTCTCCAAAGGGGTCGTAATAGGCGGTGGCGGTGGCCACCTTTTCCCCGGAAAGGGTTTCCACAAAGATCATTCGATCTTGCAGCGATCCCTCCCGGCCGCCGTAATACCGCTCCCAGACCTGCCGGCCTTCCTCCGCACTTTCCAGCTCCCTGGCGGAACGCTCGATGTCGATCCAGGCGTCCCGGTCGCCTTCCCGGTACCAGGTAAACCGGTAGCCCTCCGGCAGCTCCTTTTGGGGAAGAGCCTCCAGGTCCCGTTCCAGAAAGAGGCTGATATACCGGATCCTGCTGTCGTGATTGTCAAACTCCATAGAGCCCTCTCTCATTTCATGATCAGTTCCCGGTCGGCGGGCAGCTCCAGGGGCGTGGGGGCGGGCTCTGTAAGATACCAGTAGGCGCAGCTGGTGTAATCATCGTATCGGGGGCCCGTCCAGCCCAGGTTGTCCATGACCATGCGGAAATCCTGCTCGAAATAGACGGGATCCTTCACGTGCCAGCGGTACAGCAAAAAGCGCTTCTGGTGATTGTACATCTCCCCTGTGTCGCCCAGAATGGCGTACATGCCCACATAGTGGCCGGAAAAGGTCTGGTAGCGGTGCTGGTACACGTCGTTTCCAAAGGCATAGGCCCCGCAGAAATAGTCCTCGGTGCCGGTGTAGTTCATGGTGGGATACCGGTCGCCGTCGATATACATTTTGGCTTCGCCCTCTACCCAGCAGATGTTGTGGCCGTTCATGCCGGCAGCCAGGCTCATGCCCGCGAAAAAGCCGCGGCCCTTGATCCCGTCGATGACCGTATAAGAACGGCCCTTCTGCACCGGGTGCTCCTGCCGGTAGGCGGCGTGGAAATAGCAGCTGTCTTCAGGGAGCTCCCCGTGCCAGCCGGAAATCATGTAGTAAAGGGTCTGAGGCTTGTCGCTGCGGTTCTCCATGGTGATGGTGCAGTGCTTTTGAAAGGGCATCTCCCAATAGCAGTTGTAGCCCCGGCCGGGAGCCACCAGCACCATGGCGGAATTGAGCACCGGGTAGTTCCCGTCCCGATCCGCGAAATTCTCGTCGTAGGCACAGCCGAAAAAGGCGGAGATGGGCGCTTCTACCGAGGGCTGCTCCAGATTGTCCCAATAGGCCCGCAGAATAAAGGAATGTCCAATGTATCCGGTAAACCACATGTGGGTGATCATGCCGGGGCCGTCGGTGTCGCAGAGAGTGACCGTTTCGCCGGGCTGGATCTCGAGAAACGCCCGCAGCTTTTCGCAGTCCTTTCCCCGGGTGCCGCCGCCTTTCGTGCCGGTGGGGTTCTCGGCGGAAAAGCCAAAGCTCTTCCGGTTTTTCATGGTGCAGAATTCCATACAGCATCTCCCTTTCCGAATAAGATCTTTAGGCCATTGTAACATCTTTTTTCACCCATGGCAATTGAAAAATCACCTCCCCCTTTGCCGCGTATCAGTGAGGATTGCTTGTTCGCTCTTTCTTTTGCCCGAAGCATTTCTTCTTATTTGTTAATCCCGCTTTAAAGCTTTTTCTTTTTCTGACGCACCCTTCCTTTCAGAAAGGCAGGGAATCGTTGACAAACTCCGGGGCCCGTGCTATTGTGACAGCAGAATATTCCGCGGCGGCGGACTGGGAGGCACACAGAAAGGAGCCATAATGCAATTGGATAGAAATACGATTCCTTCGGGAACTTCCGTGCTTGGGAAAGGCAATACAGCGGAAGTTCTCGCCTACGGCGACGGAAAGGTATGCAAGCTGTTTTTTGAAGGATACCCCAAAGAATACATAGAACACGAATATCAAAATGCAAATGCAGTATACAGGCTGAAGCTGACAGTGCCCGAACCCTTTGAGATCGTTTCCATCGGGCCGCGCAGCGGGATTGTATATGAAAGGATCGACGGTGAGGAATTATCTGACCGTTTGTCGAAGGGGACCGATATTGACGATTTGCTTGACCTGTTTATAAGCGTACATCGCGAATGGCTTACAAAGCGTTCGGATAACATCGTGTCTTACAAAGAGTTCTTGTCAACCATAATCGGGGGCGATAAAGCCGAGCATCAAGAATTGCTGGAAGAAATCTCTGCTTTGCCCGACGACAACTGCGTACTGCACGGTGATTTCCATTTTGAAAACGTGTTGATAAAACAGGGCGGTGAGACCCCCGTTGTGATCGATTTTATGAATGTGTGCCGCGGTCCCGCGCGCTACGACATTGCGAGAACCTTCTTTCTTTTATGCCGAATGGATCGTTCTGCTGCCAAAAGGTATTTGGAGAAAATGAATGTATCCGAAGCGGATATCGCACCTTATATTCAAGTCATCGAGTGGTGCCGGAATATTGAAATGCAGGTTGGCGGCAAAACAGAAGCGTAAAGGCAACAAATCTCATAAAAAGCAGGAAGCCTCGACGTGCTCCGCCGGGCTTCCTGCTTTTTAGAATTCTGTTAAAGTTTTTTGGGATCCGAATAGGCAATCTTTCCGTTCCAAAGGAGCTCTCTTTCATCAATGGGCATTCTCTGTTCTACAGGGAGAATAGGCTCAAAAGACTGATGGGGCTCTGTCTGATACCAGTAGGCTGTCGAGGAAAAATCGTCGCTTCTGTTATTGTTGTGTCCATGCTCGATGGTGACCCGGATCTCCTCCTCGAAGGTGATAGGATCTCGTACATGGTAGCGATAGTAGGTGGTCTTCCCTTTCCAGTTGTCGTCCGTGCCCAGAATCAGGCCGTGGTAAGGCGCGTTGTACTCCTGTTTGGGGCACCACGCCATGTTGACGTAGTCCTCCGTCCCCGTGCCGTGAAGGTTGGGGGGCCACTTCTCCCCGTCCACAAAGATCATGTCGTCTCCCTCGCCGGGCCAGTCCCACAGGGTGGAGGTGCAGAGGTTGTGGATATTCAGGTTGCAGCCTACATAATGGCCTCTCCCCTTTGCCTCCAAAATTGTATAGTTGTCGTCCCCGGAGGTGTTCTTCCCGCCGAAGCACCAGGCACTGTGGGTTTCACAGGACTTTTCCTCGATCCCCTCTGTGGGGCATTCCCGGTTCCATTTCGCGTGGAAGCGAAGCATGTCCTCGGGAATGGAGTCGTGCTGTTCATAATCGATGTAGAAATAGAGCATCAAGGTGCTCTGGCACTCATTGGTAATGGTGAGCCTTGCCCCTTTAGAGAAAGGCATGACAAACCAGCAGTTCAGGGAACGGCCGTCCTGGGGGCTCATTTGCAGCGGCTCGCTGACAAAGTTGCGGGACACACCATGGCCCATGCCAAAGAAATCTCCCAGAGGAGCCTGGACGCTGGGATTCTCTTCGCCGTCCCAATAAAACTGCAGGTAGATCTTGCGCAGGTTGAATTCCTCCTGCTCGTCCTTTACCCCGTCATTGCCATAGGTCATCCAGATATGGGTGATATACCCGGCCCCTTCCAGCTCCGCAAAGGTTCGGGTCTCTCCGGGCTTGATGTAGATCCTGTCGTCGTTTCCCCCGCTCCTGTCATAGGAGGACACCCTTTTCCTCTTATTGTCCCGCATCATGGCAAGGGACGATAAATCTGCCGGATATCTGTTCATATCAGCACATCCTTTCTTTTTTCCGATCTGTCGTTTTCAGCTGTTATTTGCTATAATTAAACCCTTCGTCGATCATGGCCAGATAATTGCCTATGGGAATATAATTGGCGACGGAGTTGCCGCTGCCCAGGGCATACCGGCCGTTCTGCATACAGACGTCCAACGTATCCCGCACATAGCGGCGCAGCTCTTTTTCCTCCATGCGGCAGAGATTGTCAATATCAATTCCGCCCAACACCGCGATCTGGCCGCCGTACTTTTTCTTGAACTCGGTAACGGGCACAATCACTTCTTCAAAGGAATGCTTGCCGTCGATCTTTACGTCGTCGATCAGGTCCGGCATGATTTCCTCCAAGTTTCCGCAGGAATGCAGAAGGTAGAGATAATCGTTCTGATGGGCGATCTCCGCGGCCTTTTTGTGGAAGGGAAGAATCAGCTCGTGCAGGGCGGCGGGAGAAATCAGGGTGGAAGTTTTATAGCCCATGTCGTCGCCGGGGAAAAAGCCCATCAGGTTGTCGGCGCCGACGATCTGCCGGTAAAAGGAAAGAATGGTGTTCCCCACCCTGTCGCACACCGCCTTGACAAGCTCCGGGTCATCGTAAAGCTGAAAGCAGAAATTCTCATAGCCCATGATGATCTCAAGAGGGACCTCCAGGAATCCACGGCAGGGGAAGGAGAAAAAGCCCATGCCGTCGTAGAGGTGCTTGGAAACATATTCTATATCCCACAGCTCAAAATCCGTCATGCTGGGCCAGGGATACTTTTCAAATTCCTCCCAGTTGGTAATGGCACCGTCTCCTTCCTCGTCCCATCTTCTCTGGCCGCGGCTCAAATCGGCGGTATCCTGGGTAAGACGGGA
>CAZBDS010000013.1:7884-16397 GCA_964490735.1 uncultured Acutalibacter sp.
ACCCGCTCCACGATCTCGTCCTGCACTTCGTCGTGGGCCATATGGCCCCACCAGAGCAGCACATCGGTGTGATCCAGCACCTCCTGGGTCAGGCCGTGCTCCGGCTCTCTCAAGGTGGCCGTCTTCGTTTCCATGCCGGTTTCCTTTAAGAAATCCGCAATGCAGCCGTGGATCCCCTTGGGATACACCTGGGCAACCTCCTGAAACTTTACTTCATGCAGATACTCATTCCAAACCGTTACGCGAATTGCCATTTTCTTTCTCCTCCTCGATATTCAAAAGTTTACAGCTCGACCCAGCGGCCGGTCTCGCCGGACCGAAGGACCGCGTCCACCGCGTGCTGGTTTACCTGGCCGTCAAACACTGTGGCGGCCAGTCCGTCGCCCTTGCCGTTGATGATGTCGGCAAAGGACTGCATTTGATCTGCCTTGTACTTTTCGGGAATGGGGAGCTTGGAGAACACATTGGCCTCGGCGTTGGCCCTTCCAATACAGATCGAGATCTCGTCCTCCCCGGGAGCGGCATGGTCCAGCTCATATTGGATCGCCCCTTCGCTGCCGTAGATCTCCATGGTCTGATAATTGCCCCGGCCATAGCCAAAGCGGGTGATCCGGAAAGTGGCGGCGCCGCCGCCTTCCAGCTCGGCCATGTAGTTGGAGAAGTCGTCCACATCCACCCTGCCCGTTCCGCTGCCGTCTGTCTTCCGGCGCTCCGGGATAAAGGTCCCCACATGGCTTACCAGGCGCTTATACTCCTGCCCGGTGACGAACCGCACCAGATCCAGGGCGTGACTGCCCAGATCCCCCAAAGCGCCGGAACCCGTCAGCTCCTTTTGGAACCGCCATAGAAGGGGCGTGTCGAAAAACGGCAGGCCCCAGGCCTGATAGTACTGCATGTCCACATGATAGATCTTCCCGATCATTCCCCGGTCGATCAGATCCTTCGCATAGCGGGCGGAGGCCTTAAAGCGGTAGGAGAAGCAGACCATGTTCTTTACCTTTTTCTCCCGGGTGACCTGCGCCAGGTGATCGGCCTGCTCTGCCGTAAGGGTCAGGGGCTTTTCCACCGCATAGGGCTTTCCGGCTTCCGCCGCCGCCAAAGCCACTTCGTAATGGACGTGATTGGGGGTGGAAATATCTACGGCGTCCACATCGGGGCAGCGGATCAGATCGTGATAGTCGGTAAAGCAGTGGGCCTCGTCGATCCCATAGGTTTCCCGGGCATAGCGAAGGGCCTCCGGGTCGATGTCGCACACAGCCGCCAGCTTCAGGTCCGGACTTTTTTCGATCCCGGGAAGGTGAACGCCCCGGGAGATCCCGCCGATCCCCACGCTTCCCACACGAATGACTGCCATTTTCTGCTCCTCCTTTTGCTCCGAGCGGCCCCCGTCCGAAAACGTGCCGCGCCGGACATTCTAAATAGGTTATAAAGCAAAAGGGAACGCTTGTCAAGACGCGTTCAGCCTGTCCCCGCAGTGTTTGTAGCTTCCTCCGGTTTTCCCTGCTCTTTTCGTCACTTTCCCTTCTTGCCAGCCCTTCCGGCCTGTGCTATAGTTAAGGCGCAGCCACCCGTTTGCTGCGCAGCGAGCCTGCCAATTGGGGAAATCCCTCCGGCAGCAATCTTTTGGGAGAAGAGGAAAAGCAAATGCTGTACGAAAAAAACCGGTCCCGCGAACTTGCCGACGAACTGTTCCGCAACCCATCCAGCGAATACCGCGCAGCCCCCTTTTGGGCCTGGAACTGTGAGCTTTCCGGGGAGATTTTGGACGAGCAGATCAGAATTTTCAAGGAAATGGGGTTCGGCGGGTTCCACATGCACCCCCGGGTCGGCCTTTCCACACCGTATCTGAAAGAAGAATTCCTGGGCCTGATCCGCCGCTGTACGGACAGAGCCAAAGAGGAAGGTATGCTTTCTTACCTCTATGACGAAGACCGGTGGCCCTCCGGAGCGGCGGGCGGGTATGTGACAAAGGATCACAGGTACCGCCAGAGGTCCCTGGTCTTTTCCGTAACGCCTCGGGAGCATTTTCCCCTGGACGAGGCCGTTTCAGAGGGCAAGCTCTATCTGCTGGCAGTATTCGATATTGTCCTGAACGAAAACGGGGAGCTTTCCAGCTGCCGTCAGATCGGCGAGGAAGAGCCCGCCGCCGGGAAGAAGTGGTACGCCTATGTGCTCACCGCCCAGGACGATCCCTGGTACAACAATCAGGCCTATGTGGACACCCTCAGCAAGGAATCTGTCAACAAGTTTATCCAGATCACCTATGAAGCCTATGAAAAGACGGTGGGTGAAGATTTCGGCCAAACCGTCCCCTCCATTTTCACGGACGAACCGCAGTTTGTCCACAAGCAGCCGCTGCATTTCGCGGACAGTACCGACGACGCCCGTCTGCCCTGGACCTTTTCCCTGCCGGAAAGCTTCCGCGAAAAGACCGGCTATGACCTGGTCCCCCGGCTGCCGGAATTGATCTGGAACCTGCCGGAAGGAAAGGTCTCCACCGCCCGGTACCATTTCCACGACCACGTCTGCGACCTGTTCACCCGCTCCTTTGCCGACAACTGCGGCGGCTGGTGTGAAAATCACGGGCTTCGGCTCACCGGCCATATGATGGAGGAACCCACCCTCCTTTCCCAGACCGGCGCTTTGGGCGAGGCCATGCGTTCTTACCGCTCCTTCGGGATTCCGGGCATCGACATGTTGTGCAACTGGGTAGAGCTTTCCACCGCCAAGCAGTGTCAGTCCGCCGTCCACCAGTACGGCAGGGAGGCCATGCTCTCCGAGCTGTACGGCGTGACCAACTGGGATTTTGATTTCCGGGGCCACAAGTTCCAGGGCGACTGGCAGGCGGCGCTGGGCGTGACCCTGCGGGTCCCCCACCTCTCCTGGGTCTCCATGGCGGGAGAGGCCAAACGGGACTACCCCGCCTCCATCAGCTATCAGTCCCCCTGGTACCGGGAATACAAGTATATCGAAGATCATTTTGCCCGGCTCAACACCGCCCTCACCCGGGGAAAGCCGGTGGTCGACCTGGCGGTGATCCACCCCATCGAAAGCTATTGGCTCCACTTCGGGCCCGGGGAAAACACGGCGGGGATCCGCGGCCAGCTGGACAAGAAATTCCAGGACATGATCCAGTGGCTGCTGTTCGGCACCGTGGATTTCGATTTCATCAGCGAATCCCTTCTGCCCGATCAGTGCCGGGGCACGGACAGCGCATTGCAGGTGGGCGAAATGGCCTATAAAGCCGTGTTGGTGCCCGACTGCCTTACCCTGCGGAGCAGCACCCTGGAAATCCTGAAAAAGTTCCGCCAGGCCGGTGGCACGGTGATCTTTGCCGGAAGCTGCCCCAAATACATCGACGCCGTGGAAAGCGGCGCCGCCCGGGAGCTGTACGGGCAGAGCACGACGGTGCCCTATGACCGCGTTTCCGTTCTGGAGGCGGTCTCCGCCTTCCGCACCGTAAAGATCCAGGACAGAGACGGCGCCCTTACGGAAAATCTCATTTACAATCTGCGGCAGGACAACACCTGCAAGTGGCTGTTTATCGCCCACGCCGACTCCGAGGAATACAAGAAGCGGGACTACCGGGAGCGCACAGACGCCCAGCGGATCAGGCTGACGATCGCGGGAAAGTACACGCCAAAGCTGTACAACACCCTGGACGGCAGCATTTCCCAGATCCCCTTTGAGATCAAAAACGGTGACACCGTTCTGGAATATGACCTTTTTGCCAGCGACAGCCTGCTCCTTCGCCTGGACGAGGAAACCGTTCCCGCCCTTTCCGAAAAAGCCGCCTGCCGCCGGGAGCCCCTGCAGACCCTGCGCTTCCTGCAAAAGGTTCCCTACCGGCGGGAAGAGCCCAACGTGCTTCTTCTGGACCGCGCGGAGTATTCCTTAAACGGCGAAGCGTTCCGCCCCGAGGAGGAGATTTTGAAGCTGGACAATCTCTGCCGCGACCGTTTGGGCTTCCCCCGGAAGGGAAACGCTTTCGCCCAGCCCTGGGTCGTCCCGGAAGAGAAAGCCGCCGATTCCCTGACCCTGCGCATGACGGTCCGCAGCGAAGCGGAGCTTTCCGGCGTCAAGCTGGCCATTGAGGACGCGGAAAAGCTGAAGATTCAATGGAACGGCGAGCCAGTCCGCAGTCAGCCGGACGGCTGGTTCGTGGACCACGCCATCAAAACGGTCCCGCTCCCCGCGGTCAAGGCCGGAGACAATACGCTGGTGGTCACCCTGCCCTTCGGCAGGCGCACCAACACGGAGTGGTGCTATCTCATCGGCGAGTTCAACGTGAAGGTGGAAGGCGCCCTTTCCACCCTGCTTCCTCCCTCTGAACAGATCGGCTTCTCCTCCCTTACAGGGCAGGGGCTTCCCTTCTACGGCGGAAATCTCCGTTACCGGCTGGAGATGGAAACTCCGGACTGCAAAGCCAGGATCCGGGCCAATTATTATCGGGGCGCCCTGCTCAAGGTGCTGGTGGACGGCAAAGATATGGGCCGGATCGTTTTCTCCCCCTATGAGCTGGAGCTGGGACGCCTGTCTGCCGGAAAGCATACGGTAGAGCTGATCCTCTTTGGCACCCGGATCAACACCTTTGGCGGCATGCACAACGTGTATCAGGAGGAATGGACCGGCCCCGACTTCTGGCGGACCACCGGCGGCCACTGGTGCTATGAATATGTCCTGAAGGACACCGGAATTCTTTCCTCTCCGGTGATCGAGCTCTTCGCGGAATAAGACCGCGAAAAGCGGCGTCCCCGATGATCCCGCTTTTCCATCACATTAGTTTACATAAAATTTAAACCCGGCCAAGGAATTCTCTTCCCCGGCCGGGTTTTCTTATCCTCTTTTTCCCCGCTTTTTGTGATCGTTCCGGATTGCATTGAGGGGCATCTGGGGCAGCACGCAGGTCTCCCGGAAGTCGGCCACCGCCTCGCTCATCATCTGGAAATTGAGCTCTGTCCCCCGCCCGTCCGGCACATAGTCCACCGCATGATCCGCCGTGATTCCAAACCTGCCCGCCGTTTCCACGGCGTCAATGTTGGCCCCCAGGAACACGAACTCCCAGCCGTATTTTTCCTTCTCGTGCTCGATCATGGCCTTGACCTGGTCGGAGGAAAACCGCCTGCTGGAGTTTTCCTCCCCGTCCGTGATAATGACAAACATCACATTTTCCGCCCGGTACGCCTCCGCCGTGTTTTTCTGCACAGCCGTAAGCTTTTCGATGGTCAAACCGATGGCGTCCAGCAAAGCGGTGGCGCCGCCCACCCGGTATTCCCGGTCTGTGATGGGACTAACCGCTCGAATGTCGATGCGGTCGTGAAGCAGCTCGTAATGGTTGTCGAACAGCACGGTGGTGATCCGGCACTGGCCGTCCACCTTCTTCTGCTTCTGCAGCATGGAATTAAATCCGCCGATGGTGTCGCTCTCCAGCCCCGCCATGGATCCGCTTTTGTCCAGGATAAAAACCAGTTCTGTCGCTTTCATGAAAAAGACCTCCTGTGTTTTGATGGCTTCATTTTAGCCCACACAGGAGGTTTTTCGGTCGCTTTGAAAGCGACAAGTTTTGATTTCGCACAACCCGACAAAGCGAAATTTTATATTGTCAGTTCAAATTCTATTTCATGGCGCAAAGGTATGGAATTTTCGCCAATCAAAGGAATTTCCGGCTTCATTTTTCTTGAAATATCCAATGCGTTGCGGTACAGATGTGCCATGTCAAAGCCCCTTTTTTGATAAAATCTAATAGCATTGATATTATCGTTGGTTGTTATAAGGACAATCTTTTGACATTTTCTTTCTTTAGCCTCATGTATGACCGCCTCTATAAGCTTACTTCCAATTCCTTGGTTTTCCTTTAGGCTATCAAGAGATGTTATCTCTAATACATCGTTATAAACTATATAAGTTATCAAACCAATGATATTTTCTTCTTCGCTAAAGTAAAATCCCTCTGTTTTCGTCATATCAATTTTTTTGCCGCGAATAATCATGGTTGTCGTAAACCAATGCTGCTCAATAAATGTGTTGATAAGATTTCTATTCTGCCTATCGATCCTTTTGCATTCCATGTATAAACACCCTCAATACCGATTTATCCTCCTCCGCTGCGCTCCCAGCAGCGGCTGGTCATAGGCAAAGGCAGCTCGTTGATCTGGAAGATGTCATAGTTTGAACATCACAAAACGACAAGTTTTCAGTTTGCACATTTCAATATGATTTTGTTACAGCGAAGTTCCAAGCTCAATCATTAAACTGCTTAACTCGGAAGTCCATGCCGCCGATCTGTTCTCTGCGTTCGGCTGCAAATGGCTGCATGTCTTTCCGAACGGTAACGATACTTAACCGATCATAACCAAGGCGGTGATAGAGCCGCAGCGCCGGAATATTGTCCGGAATCACATCCATACAGATCCCCTCCACACCGCGCTTTCGCAGCTCTTCTTCCACAAGTCCAATGGCTTTGGAGGCAATGCCCCGCTTTCGGAAATCTTCCTCCACAAAGATGTCCTCAATCCAACAGACCGTTGGCCCCCGCCAATTCAGGTGGACAAATCCTACCGGCATCCCATCCCCGAGAATGTCATAAAGCTCGTGATCTTCTTTCGTCCAGTTGGCAAGATCTTCCCGAGCCTGCGTATCATCGATCTGCGAATGATGCACACGGAAAAACGCAATGATGCCGCGAAGCATTGCTTCTTCGCTCGTGCCGTCATAGGGCTTGAGTATAATTTCCACTGGTTATTCCCCCGTCAGTCCCGATTTATCTTCCTCCGCTACGCTCCCAGCAGCGGCTGGTCATAGGCAAAGAGCACCTCGTTGATCTCGAAAATGTCATAGTTTCGGTTCACAATGAAATACTCCACGATCACGTCGAACTTGCTGGCGTGGGAAAGGGCATACCCCGCCCGCTCCAGCAGGTTATCGGTCTCCGGAAGAGTCAGCTCCAGCGCGATGGCCAGCGCCAGAATGGTGGGCTTTTTCGGAGTGTAGCCCTTGCCGGTGCGGATCTTGGAAAAAAGCTTGCGGTCGATGTTCGCTTTCTTATAGACCTCTACATCGGTTTTGCCCTTTTGGTCGATGAGCCTTAGGAGCGTGTCGGAAAAAGGCTCGTCCAAATCGTCCAGCAGCTCACTGAGCGCCGGGGCTGCCGCCATCATCGGCATGGGCATGGAAAACGCCCCGGTCTGCTCCAAGGCTTCCGCTTCAAATTCGACGGCCCTGTTTTGTGTAAAGGTATGTGACTTTACATAATGCTCGTCAATGTAGCTCTCGACCCTGCCCAGCAGCGCCTTGCCGATCTGAAAGGCAGAGGGATCAAACACCGCCAGATACACGTCCATATCAAAGGTCTTCAAAAAACGCTCAATGCTCTGCCGGGCAACCTCCAGCGCTTCTTCTTTCGGATAACCGTAGGTCCCGCCGGAAATCAAGGGAAACGCAATGCTTTCGCAGCCGTTTTCCGCCGCCAGCTTCAAAGCCGATTCATAGGCCGATGCCAAAAGTTCCCGGCACCGCTTCCGGCTCCATCGGTGATAGACAGGCCCCACCGCGTGGATCACATACTTTGCCGGAAGTCCAAAGCCCGAGGTGATTGCCGCCTTTCCCACCTTGACCGGGGCCAGTTTGTCACAGGCAGCCTGCAGCTCCCGCTCCCCGGCGGCATGAAAAATCGCGCCACTGACCCCGCCGCCCATCTGCAAACCCGTGTTGGCAGCGTTGACAATAGCATCCACTTTTATTTTCACAATGTTCTGCCGGACGATGGTAAGGGGCATGGAGTCACCTCATTCTACGGGGGAGTAATTTGCATAAATTATACCCTGTTTCGACGCTGTTTTCAATCTCCCGCACAAAGAAATTGGCCCTTATCTGACAGAGATTTCCCCATCTTCCCGATCAAATCTTTCCCGGAGCTTTTGGAGCGCCTTTTTTTCGATGCGGGACACATAGCTGCGGGAGATGTCCAGGCGCTTGGCCACCACCCGCTGGGGCAGGGGACTGCGGCCGTCCAGCCCGTACCGCATGCAGATGATCTGCCGCTCCCGGTCCGTCAGGGCTTCCTTTACAAACCTGTAAAGTTTTTCGCTTTTCATCTTCAGGTCGATGGTGTCGATGATGGTGTCGTCCACCGCCATGGTATCCATCAAAGTCAGGGCGTTGCCGTCTTTATCCGTATCAATGGGCTCGTTGATCGACACGTCCTGGGCCGTCTTTTTCCCGCTGCGGAAAAACATCAGGATCTCGTTTTCGATGCACTTGGAAGCATAGCTGGAAAACCGGATCCCCTTTTCCAGATTGAAGCTGTCCACCGCCTTGATCAGCCCGATAGTGCCGATGGAGATCAGGTCCTCCTGTTCGTTCTGGTTGGCGTAGTATTTCTTTAACGTTTACCGCAAATGCAAGGCAAATCGCTTATATCTTCAGGGGACAAGCCAAATTCGGGCAGAAAAGAACTTTCCCCTGCCGGTATCGGGTGACGATTTCGGCGGGGAACTTGCTTCAGTGGGACACGA